>JADGDF010000062.1 GCA_016745055.1 Thiotrichaceae bacterium
CATTTTCATACTCGTTCTCCTAAGTTTACAAAACTTGTTCTTTCTTATATCCTCCTTTTCGCAAAATACCATCTTAAATTCCGTGATACAACTCTATTAGTTATAATACAAACATGATATTATGCTAACGGTAGGCACAATGCCGCATAACAGTGTACTTCATGGAAATACATATTCAATGATTTAAAAAGTTTAGAGGAGTTTATTTATGTTAGTCCTCACCCGTGCTGCTTATGCCGAACCAGGGACCTCTCTCAATTTTAAGACGGGTACTTGGCGAGTACAAAAACCTGTGCACCGTCACCGAAGTGCACCATGTCACAGTGTTTGTCCGGCTGGCGAAGATGCACAAGCCTATTTAGCCCATGTGCAAATAGGTCATAACCAACTTGCTTGGGAAACAATTGTTGATGTTAACCCTTTGCCTGCTGTGACGGGACGAGTGTGCCCACATCCCTGTGAATATGCCTGTAATCGCGGGCAATATGATGAACCCATTGCAATTCATGCTGTAGAACGTTTTTTAGGTGATGAAGCCATCGCCAAAAATTGGGCTTATCCCGTTCCTCATTTTGACAAGCCTTTGGGTAAAATTGCAGTCGTTGGGGCTGGACCTGCTGGTATTTCTGCTGCTTATCATTTAATTCGGCGAGGCTATCAAGTTACCTTATTTGATGAACGTCCTTCGGCAGGTGGTACATTACGCACGGCTATTCCACCTTATCGGTTACCCCGCAATATTTTAGATACCGAAATAGAACGTATTTTAAGTTTACCGCGCATTGAATTTCATCCACAAACTCGTTTAGGGCGAGATATGCATTTGCAGGAACTACAATCTGACTTCCAATCTGTTTTCCTCGCCCCTGGTTTGCAAAATAGTAGTGAATGGAATATTGATGGTGCAACGCCACGAGACTTACATTCTGGTTTGGAATTGTTAAAAGAATGGGTGGATATTGGTTCTGTTCCTACACCAAAAAGTGTCGCAATTGTAGGTGCGGGCAATACAGCAATGGATATGGCGCGAGTAATGAAACGGGCTGGCGTGGCTGAAGTCCATGTCATTTCTCACAAACCGATACCTAAGCCTGGTATTCCACCAGAAGAGGCTATGCCTGCCATTCCACGAGAAGTAGAAGAAGCGTTGGAAGAAGGCGTGAATATTCATGAATATCGAGGAATTCGCCGTTTAATTTTAAGAGGTGAACGGGTTGTAGGCGTTGAACTGGTGCATATGAAAAAGCTAAAACAAACCAGTGGACGGCTGAAACGTATTGCTTTTGAAGGCACGGAAACTATTTTAAATGTTGATCAAGTAATCCCTGCTGTCGGTCAAGCCATTGATCCGCGCGGTATGGAAATGGTACTCAATAATTCTCACTATTTAAAAGTGGATAAATGGGGGGAATTACTTAGTTCACCTGGCATTTATGCGGGGGGAGATGCGATTGGTAATGAGGGCACGGTGACTGCAGCCGTGGGTAATGGCAGACGCGCTGCCGAAGCCATTGACTGTCAACTTAAAGGCCAAATGTTACCAGGCTCAGAAGATTTAACGCCTATACCTTACGAGGCCTTAAATCTCAATTATTACGAATATCACACTCGCGTACAAGAACCGACTCTACCCGTAGACCAACGTGCGGAAGATTTAGAAATCACGACTACTTTGAGTGGGCCACTGATTACAAAAGAAAGTCAGCGTTGTTTTTCCTGCGGTAATTGTTTGGCTTGCGATAATTGTTGGACGTTGTGTCCCGACTCTGCTGTTTTGAAAACAAAAGAATTGGCTATCGACGGTTCACATTATGTATTTGATTATGATTATTGTAAGGGATGCGGTTTATGCGCCAATGAGTGCCCATGCGGTTTTATTGAAATGTTGGAAGATTTATAAGCGAGGAAATAAAAATGAGTTGCGATCATTCAGACCCACTTGCACTACAAGTCTTGGGTGATAGCATGACACCTGAGTTTGAAGAAGGTCATGTCATTGTGATTGAGCCTGATGGTGTAGTGAATAATGGGAGCTATGTGTTAGCTAAACATGAAGGTGAGTTCATCTTTCGACAATTAGAAATTGAAGATGAACGTTATTTTTTAAAGCCACTTAACAACCATTACCCCGTGTTGGAAATTTCAGGTATGGAAGATATTCATGGCGTCATCACACAACAAACAGGAAGACGACGTAAAGATCGAAAACATTATATTTAGTTTATGGTCACAATAGATATTTAACACATTTAAGCACTACTATTTTTGGTGTTTAACCTCAAGTGAGGATTCCAAAGTGTCAAAATATGGGGGCAACCGTCGAAGCGTCACTGCTATTAAGTTAAGCTTGAAAGTCCAAGGCATAATTTCTTAACTTAATGGTAGTAACGCTAATGAGAAAATTTAGAAGTTCTATTTTCAGTTAACAGCGTAAAAAGAAAAAATTAAACTTTTACTTTACAACCTTTATACCTTCGTCACTGCCAAGTAACAAAATATCTGCTGGCCGTCTAGCAAACAAACCATTTGTAACCACACCAGTAATGTGATTGATTTGTTCTTCTAATTTAACAGGTTCCATAATTTGGAGATTTTTTACATCCAAAATAGCATTGCCATTATCGGTCACAAATCCACTGCGCCAAACGGGCTGCCCCCCCAGTTTAACTAATTCTCGTGCCACATAACTGCGAGCCATAGGAATCACTTCAACGGGTAATGGAAATTGCCCTAGTATATCAACTAATTTACTGTCATCAGCAATACACAAAAATTTTTGACTAACCGCCGCCACAATTTTTTCACGGGTCAATGCGCCACCACCGCCTTTAATTAAGTGCAGATATTTGTTGGATTCATCTGCGCCATCAACATAAATAGAAATATCATCTACTTCATTAAGTTCAAACACAGGAATACCACGAGATTTTAATCTATCTGCTGTAGCGTTGGAACTGGCCACTGCACCTTTAATTTTGTGCTTGATGGTGGCTAAAGCCTCTACAAAATGGTTTGCTGTACTGCCAGTGCCAATACCAATCACGGTATCTAGTTCAACGTATTCTAAGGCAGCCTTGGCAACTTGTTGTTTTTTCTCATCAGGGGTCAAGAAGTTTCTCCTAAATTTTAGTGTATTTATATGCTTAGAATACAGGAGTCAGAAGACAGAATTCAAGTATTCATTAATGTTATATAGTTTTGCAGTCAATTATAATATTTTAGGGAGATGAATAAATATCTACGCCATTTCTCTGTTTTTTGACCACTATGGGCTATTGTTCACTCAATATTGAAAATATGGTATAGTTGAATTTATATTGTAGATAGATTTTATAATTTACTTTAATATCAGTAGGTTATTATGAAGGTATGACTTGATTAACGCAGATATTTTTTGTTTGTATAAATAAAAATTATCTGGATCGTTTAATGCTAAGTTTTATCTAATTAATTCAGATGAGACCACCAAAGCAATGTTATTCGTCCAAATGAGATTTTTCTTACCTATAGCGTTGATGCTGCTACTAATCAATCTAAATACTGCGACACAAGCCGCTAAAATGGTGCCAAATTCAAAAATAGTTCCCATTAAATCTACCAATGCCACGTCATTGCCAAAACATGGTGGCAGCTTAGCATGGCTAAAATTAGAAAAAGAAGTGGAAATGCTTTGGGAAGCGACGTTAGACAAAAATAATCCTGCTAAAATGAAAATTAAACATCGCTCTGCTGTGGCTAACAATGTACTAGAAAAACAGATATTGGTACTCGTACCCAAAAAATCTAAAAGTTACCAATTAGCCATCAATACTTTGTTAAAAATTTTGGAAGAACATGGTCTGAGAGTTAGATTAACCTTAATTCATTTTAATAAAGATCCTGAGCAAGCGAAAGCTGCAGTGGCATTGGCTGAAGATCAAAATATAAATTTGATTTTTGCCATTGGTTCAATCTCAGTGGATTTTATTCATGAACACTATCGAGGTGGACAGATTCCAGTGGTTACGTCTACCAACAAAGACCCTGTTGTATTAGGCCAACTTGCTGACTACGAACATGGTAGTGGGACTAATATTGCCTTTACTTCTTTGAATGTTCCCATCAATATTCAAATCCAGTATCTTTTTGATCTTAAACCTGAGTTACGTACTGTGGGATTAATGTATAGCCGTGACAATAAACAAACTGTAGCCACAGAGGTAATACCAGTAAAAAGGGCAATGGCCAAATATGGGGTGATTGCGATAGACATTCCAGTGGATTCTGCAGATACGGCAAATCAAGACTTGTTGAAACGTATACCTGAAGCTATAAAAGCTATGCAGGAAGATGATCCAAACTTACGCGAAAGTATTTTTTGGATTACAGGTAGCACGGCTGTCTTCTCGCATATTAAACAAATTAATCAACTCGCAGGTAATATTCCTGTTTTGGGTTCAATTTCCAATATAGTGGCTGAAGGGGATGACAGTGCATTGATGGCCATTGGTATTGACCGTCGCAATAATGCGTTGCTTGCAGGTTTGTATGCCGTAAAAATATTAACAGGGGTCGTACAACCAGGAGAACTGAAGCTAGGGGTTGTAACACCCCCTGATCTTGCCATTAACTTCAGGGTTGCCAGAAAAATTGGTTTGAAAATCCCCTTGCATTTTTTTGAAAGCGCAGCATTTATTTATAATTATGAAGGCAAAGCTGCCCGCACTTTTGGTCAAAAAGTGCGCTTTTCCGAACTAAAATCAGAATAACCTATCACGGCCGCCACGATAAGTCATGAATATTAAATTACGTAATATCTTATTCAGTTTTCCTATTATATTAATTCTGATTTTTACTTTGTTATTACTAGTATATATTGGTTATGGCGAAGCCAAGCGAAAATATCCCAAGTTTCAAATTGGAAAGCTAGAATCTCAGGCGGAAATCATTAAAAACGCTTTTGAACCTTTTCTACAAGCAGGTTTGCCGCTAAAACAATTCAGTGGTTTTACAGGACTTAGTGAAAATTTGATTTTGTCAGATGTCGGCGTTGAAAGCATTCAAGTACGAGATAATCGCGATCAATGGGTCTTTTTCAAAACACGTCCTGAGCTATCTGAACAATCGTTAAGAGATGAGCTGCTCCAGCGCATTTATGAGCCAATTAAGTTGGATCTGAGGAACACTCAGAAAAAATATCAGGTAGAAGAATCTGAAATCAGTTTTAGAGTGATTGTGCCACTAATGGGAAAATTTGAGCAAGTCGGCCAAATTATTATCGAATCTAAAAAAGTTGATGTATTTCGAGTATTGAATGAAAAATACCAAACTGTTTTTTATGCCTTCATTACTATTGCCTTACTTTTTATCTTATTTATTGTAATTTACGAACTCATTTTTCCCAACCAGAAAACCCGCAAAAGTGCACAACGTGCTGCTTTTATTACTGGATTTTTAGGTATGTCTTTGATTATTGGGGTCAATGTATTTCAAATTTATGAGCAAGGGGCTGAAACTAACGCCAAAGCTTTATCTGATTCTATGGCACAACGCCTGAAAGCCATTTTAGAATTGGGCATTGATTTCAAAGATATTTCTGGCATTAATGCTTTGTTTCGAGAATACAAACATAATAATCCAGAAATTAGTGAAATTGCTTTCACAGATCATGGTATTGCTCACTACCATACCAACGAACAGGCAACAGGTAAACCTTATTCTGTACCATCAGACAGTTATGGCTATCTTGTTTCTCTGAATGATTCTCATCAATTACAAGTAACTTTAACGATTCCCAAAGATTTAGTCCTTAAGGAAGTATTAGATAGTCTCCAAGAATTTATCGTATTGTTTATTGCCACTGGATTGATTGCGCTCATCTTCTTGGATAGTGGCACACAGTTGGTTAATTTATCCCAGCGGGCAGCTTCAGGCAGTAAAAAATCAGCCAATGAGGAAAGTTATCTCATGGGCTTAAGTTTAATTAAACCAGCCTATTTCATCATTGTTTTTGTCAATGGACTGCCAATTTCATTTTTACCCCAGCTTGTGACATGGATGTCGGAAAATACACCCACCTTTACCCACGTAGCAAGTGCTTCACTACCTTTTACCATTTATTATCTCATGTTTGCCATTGTACTCGCACCTGCAGGTTATTACGCAGAAAAAGGCATGAGCTTGAAAAAGATCATGGGGGTAGGGTTTGCTGCAGAATTTATTGGCGCCATATTGATTGCAACAACATCAGAGTACTGGATTTTAGTGGCGGGACGGTTTTTTTCCGGTATTGGCCAAGGAATTTTTCTGATTGGACTGCAATCTTACATTCTCCACATCACTCCAAAAGATCAACGTACTCAAGGCGCTGCCGTAAAAGTTGTTTGCAAAAATGCGGGGCAAATTGCAGGTACAGCCATTGGCGCACTCTTATTTGCCTACATTGGTTATCAATCTCTATTTCTGATTGCCTCAATTTTGACCATGATTGGTATTTTATATCTGTGGGCTTTAGTGCCTAAACCCGAAAAAATCATTGGTAAAGCGGATGAAATAACCGTTAAAAATACTCAGAAAAAAGCTGGATTGCTTGAAGGTATTATCAAAGCTATTAAGGATGCAGAATTTACAAAAACGTTATTATTTATAGGTTTATTTGGCAAAATGAATATTACAGGCGTTGCTATGTTTGCAGTTCCTTTAGTATTAGCTACCAATGGCGTGCCAACTTCAGATATTGGTCAAGCACTCATGGTTTATTATTTATCTTTGATTATTATGACCCACTATGCTTCCAAAGTGGTTGATGCACTAGGTACCACTCGTATGGTGTTGTTTGGTAGTGCTTTGTTTGGGGGGATAAGTATGCTACTTTTCGGTTTAATCACATTTGTTGAACCCAAAGAAGCAATTACTTTTCCAGGCGTTGATTATTTAGTAAGCATGGCTTTACAAATGAAGCAGCTCATTGCCAGTAGCGATATGACTAATTTATCTCTATATATTATGTTGTCCTGTCTATTTTTACTGGGTATTTCCAACGGAATGTCATTAGCACCACTGACTACCCATGTGAGCAAAACGGACGTGGCAGAAAAATATGGCAATAAATCCGTGACAGCAACCTATACTTTTCTTGAACGCAGTGGTCATGTACTTGGCCCAGTGGTAATTAGTCAGCTGTTTCTACTCACACAATACACAGCTTTAGCTGTGTCGTTATTTGGTATTATATCCCTAATTTTTGGCCTTTTATTCTTACTTACTTCGCAAAAATCGTGATAGTCATGAAAACTGTCAAATTCTTTTCCAAGAAAAAAAGTTTCAAAATTACTATCTTACAAGCGTTTTCAGTACTTATTGTTCTGACAGTAACAATAAGCACTGTTATCTTTTATATAGGTTCTTCCAAAGCAATATTAGAAATTTCAGACCGTTTAAATGAGGAAGTTGCAGAAAATATCATAGAACGTACACGCATGTACATGGAAATGCCTGCAATCCAGACCCAAATAATCGCTAATCTCGTCCAACAGCGTAATATTGCTGAAGTTCACACAGAGTTATGGAAAATTATGTGGGAACAAATACAAGTATTAGAACAAGTACAGGCCATATTTATTGGCGATGAACAAGGTAATTATGTCCAGGTTCGGCGTATTCCTGCTTTAGCAACACGCTTAATTGATCGCCGGACAGAAAAACCTGTAGAAACATGGTGGTACCGGGATAAAGATTACCAAATACTAGAAAAAAAAACTAAATCTGCCAAATATGATCCTCGTATTCGTCCCTGGTATAAAAATACCTCTGCCAAGGAAAAAATCACTTGGACAGATGCCTATCTTATAAAATCTACCCGAACACCAGGTATTTCACCCACTTATCCACTGCTAAATGCCAATGGTCAAAAAACAGGGGTCGTTTCTATTAGTATTCCTTTACACCGTTTGACTGATTTTATTACTCGTCAGAAACAGAAAGTCAGTAAAAATGGAGTAATATTTATCACCAATGCAAAAAGACAAGTCATTGCTTATCCGCAACATCAAAGCATTGTAATAGAAGACCAAACAAATCAAACCCTTCGCTTAATTACAGTAAATGAATTAAAAGACACTTGGGTGAAAGAAGTTTACTCTCGACATGAATTAACTGGAAACAATACAGTAAAATTTGAGGGTAAACGTTATCTTGTGAATTTAGTTCCCTTTCCTAAAAACTTTGCATCTCAATGGCAAATTGTTGTTATTATCCCAGAAGAAGATTTACTAAATTCAATTAACCAGATGCTTATGTATACAAGCATTGTGATCACTATTATCTTTTTTATTTCTCTCATATCTGTCTATATCGTTGCAGGAAAAGTCACTCGTCCTATTACCAAACTAGCTGCAGAAACCACAAAAATTAGAAACTTTGAGTTAGATGAAGTGATTGGTGTAATGTCAAACATCAAAGAAGTTGACATGATGAATAACGCGATTTTATCCACCGTCAGGGGTCTGCAATCTTTTAAAAAATATGTACCCGCCGACTTAGTGCATCAACTCATTTTACTTGGACAGGAAGCAAAAACAGGTGGAGAACATAGGGAGTTAACGATTTTTTTCTCTGATGTTGAAGGTTTTACAAGTTTATCTGAAGATATGCCACCTGATGAACTTATGCTCCATCTATCTGATTATTTAAGCGAAATCAGCAATATCATTGCCAAAGAAAAAGGGACTATTGATAAATATATTGGTGATGGTATTATGGCATTTTGGGGGGCACCCATGCCCGTGGCCAACTCTCCCTACTTAGCCTGTAAAGCGGCATTGAGTTGTCTACATAGATTAGAAAAATTGAATAAATGTTGGAAGGCTGAAGGAAAAAAAGCCCTTCACACCCGTTTTGGTTTACACACAGGCAATACTGTTGTAGGTAACTTAGGATCCAATTGCCGCATGAATTACACGGCAGTAGGAGATTCAGTCAATCTGGCCTCACGTTTAGAAGGTGCAAATAAACTTTATGGTACTCATATTGTCATCAGTGAAGATACTTATCAACAAGTGAATACAGAATTTCATTGTCGATTACTAGATATTGTTGCTGTTAAAGGTAGAACTAAAGGTGTTCGTATTTACGAATTATTAGCAGAAAAAAATGAAGAATTATCTGCTCCACAAATCATGTTTTGCGAGGTTTATGAAAAGGGTATTCAACACTACCTTAAACAAGATTGGCAAGCTGCTTTAGATTGTTTTTACTTACTGCAAATTGATTTTCCGAAAGATAAATCTTTGGCTTTATTCATTCACCGTTGCAAAACATTGTTTAACAGTACTGAACAATTACCTGAAACATGGAATGGTACCGCAATATTAACTGAAAAATGAAAATTGGTAATGCACCAGAGTAATATTATATCTATGATTGATAGATACATTTCCTCTTTAGCCTCTCCCTATTCCATTTTAATAATTATAAATCAAAACAACTATATTTCAATTAACTGCCACACATTATCAGATTGAAGTATACCTACATACGTAGTACATGCTTGCACATTAAATAATATAATTAAGTATATTATTATTTTTGTGGGGAAAATATTTATATTCCTTAGCTACAAAACATTCAAGCATACAGCACGAATAATAATCAATTTTGTTATATTCTTTATTTTTCTGAAATCTTTTGCAATCGGCTAATTCGAGCTTCTAAACGCGCCACATCATCACGCAAGATATCAATAAATTCCAAAAAATGGTTAATTTCATCTGCTGTGGGTAAATAGCGTAACTCTTCTTGTACATATTCCTGAACATTTTGCTGAAAGGTGCTTGTACCTGTTTTGGCATAAATTTGGCTTTGACGTGCTAGATTGCCTAAGCTATGTGCAGCAACATCACCTAGGTAATGAGAAAGTTGTTCTTCCCAGTCAATATCCAATGTTTTAAACAGTTTTGCAAATTGTTGCACAGTGTGAATGTCACCCACGATTTTGACATCGGGCGAATTGGTCAAATTAACGCTATCATCTAATAACAAACGTAACAGCGTAAAGGGTGCACCTGTCACTTGTGCATGACTATCCCCGTGATAATCACTCAGAACAATAATACTCTGCTTATCAGGTAAAAAACTAAATTGCCACCCCACCCCAATTAATTCGATGGTAATAATTTTGCCAGACAATTTTTTCAACAACGGGGTGGTTGCAGGGTCTAAATGCAATGCTTGATTAAGTAATTTTTCAGCAACGGTGGTAAAGTAATTTAGCAACATTCTTCGACTAATTGGGAAAGAGGAACAGAAGATTCATCGTGAGGCACTACAATGGTATTCGCTATTTTGTCATGCCAGCCTTGTTTGCGTGAATCAATGGCAATCCATAAAAAGCCTATGCCAAGTCCCATCGTGGAAACAATGTACCCAGCATAACGTAAAAATGATTGAGAAGCTGAAATGGGTTCACCTGTTTCTGCATGGATAATTTTGCAATCAATCAATTGTTTACCTGGCGTGGCAGAGTATCTTATCCAAAATAAAAAGGTAAATAATGCAGGTAACACATTATTAAATAAGTTGGCTTGCCAAGTATGGGGGCTGAAATCAACATATCCATTATAAAGTTGAGTCAGGAGCACAATGAAGAGACTTATCCATATGAAATCAATAAAAGTAGCCACTAATCTCGCCCAAAAACCAACATAAATTGAATTCATAGTTTATATCCTCGATGAATTGCTGTCACACCACCGGTTAAGTTATAGTAATTGCAACGTTCAAAACCAACTGTTTGCATCATAGACATTAACGTGTCCTGATCAGGATGCATACGGATGGATTCGGCTAAATAACGGTAACTTTCTGAGTCTTTTGCAACTATTTTGCCGAGGAACGGCAAAATTTTAAACGAATATAAATCATAAAAAGGTCGAAGAGGGAGTACACGTAATTTAGAAAATTCCAGAATAATCACTCGCCCGCCTGGCTTTAAAACACGCAGCATAGAAGCCAGTGCAGCACTTTTATCCGTTACATTGCGTAGCCCAAAAGCAATACTGATGACATCAAAGCTGTTATCAGCAAAGGGTAAGTGTTCCGCATTAACTTGTAAACAATCTATGAGTAACCCTTTATCAATCAATTGATTACGCCCCACTTGCAGCATACTGGCATTAATATCTGCAAGAATCACATGCCCCTTTTCACCCGTAAGTTTAGCGTATTTGACCGCTAAATCGCCCGTACCACCGGCTAAGTCCAGTATTGCATTGCCTGGACGCACGTTAGATAGCTCAATCGCTACTTTTTTCCACCAACGATGAATGCCTAATGACATCAAATCGTTCATTACATCGTATTGTTGTGCCACGGAATCAAAAACCTGTGCAACATGCTGTTTTTTTTCTTCCACAGGCACTTGTTTGAAGCCAAAATCTGTTGTTTGTTCTGAGTTCATAGAAAACCTTTCAACAACCTGTTTTTAACGATAAACGCATTATGAAAGTTTTGAACAACGCTGTCAAAATATTTACTTCTGTTGATGCTTTAAATTTTATTCCACACAAGGTAAATGAGATTTTTTCATATGATGCGTGACAAGTTGTTGCAATTCAGCCATTCGTGACACATGGGTTTGACGATAGGCTTGCCTGGCCTGTTGCGTATTTTGCAGATGAACTTCAATGTTTTTGGGCGTTAATAAGGCGCCAAAATCTTGAGTTGCTTTTTTATCCAAAATATTTGTTAACACCAAGTTTCCCAGTGAGTGCTGATAATGGGAAGCCTCCCAATACCACTGCATGGCTTGATCAAGATTATCAGGAATCGTTTCTGTAGTAAACTGGTTGTAGCCTGTAAAATCCCATAAAGGAAAAGATTTTTGAGTGGGATTTAAATTCGCGTTTTCTGCTATTAAATTGACTAAATCCCGTTTCCATTGCTCAAAGGCTGGATAAAGTCCCATTAAATGAATTGTTTCCAATAACCAGGCATGAATAGGGGAGATAAAAAAAACTAAATCAACTTCTTGTTCACGCGCTGTTTGTAAAATACGTTTAAATCGCATTAACCTATCTTGGCTGTAACAAAAACCAGCATAAGTATTTGTATTTACCAAAAAGTTTTTGGCTAAAATGTTTTTAAACAGGGTATGGTGTGGAGCATCAAAGGTTTGTTTTGTCGCACCTCTATCTGTGTACATTGCATCATAAATAGATCGTTTTCGACCGAAGTTGTCTTTAAGCGTCAAAAAGGAATAATAAGCTTCATCCAAAGAAAAAGTATGTGCCAGTTGAGTCAACCAGTGATGGTTACCAGCAAAAAGTGACTGTTCAAAATCTGCATTGGTTTTGCGTCGATTGGAAAACATAATAAAATCAAGACTAAAAATAACCAATTTTGTATTTTTATTGTTTTTTAGTACAAAATTGAATATTTTCTCTATTTCATACAAATTGCTACCATTTAATCCTGCATTATAAGCGCCACCCATTTGTTCTAATTTAGGGTGAAGTGGATTAATACCTACATTTGCGCGAGAGGTGCCTAAAATTACTACGCGGTAATTGGTATTAAGCAAAGCTGATGCTTTAAATATTCGCCCTCCACCAACAGCCATTTGAGTTTTTTGTACATTAATTCGTTTTAAAGATATATTTGGTGAGTACTGGCCAAAAGGATTGATTAACCAATTAAATCCACCTACAAAGCCACTAAGTATAATCAAAGTGAAAATGAAAATTTTAACGTAGGAAAAATAGTATTCATGCATGTAGATTTAAACTCATTAATCAAAAACAGACTTACTTTTCATTCCATTGATGTTGGCTTATGGTCAGTTTTATTTTTATGTTTGCTAAAACTGAACATTGACAATACTCAAGGCGAAAATGAAGATTTGAATGCAGCTCTAATTTGGTCGCTGGTAAAACCACGGTACTGTAAAAAACGAATTTGCTTTGCTTTTGCTTGAGGGGTTTGTGGAAGAGATTGACCAAAACGTTTTTGCCTAACTTCACAAGCGAGTTGTTGCCAATCAATGTCAACATTTTCTAAGTATAAAGTAAATTCACTACTGTCAACGCCTTTTTGTTTAAGCGCTTGTGTAATGCGTAAAGGACCATGGCCATGATTAATTTTAGACCTTATAAAATTTTCAATAAAGCGTACTTCACTGAGTAAATTTTCAGCTTCTAATTGCACCAATACAGTTTCAATGACTGTTGGTGCAAATCCTTTATGAATTAGCTTTTGGCAAAGCTCTAAACGACCATGTTCACGCCTAGCAAGTAAATCTATTGCACGATGACGCACTTTTTTCTCATCATCGTTCATAAGTTATGAAGCTGCCTTTTTGCTTCCTCTAGTTGGTTTAACGGTACCATTTTCAGGTTCATTTTCCTCTTTAGCAATGTTTTTGCTTTGCTTATCGCTTTGGTTAAACTCAGGCAATAGCTTTTCACGGATTTGTCTATCAAGATCATTTGCCATTTCAGGGTGTTCTTTTAAATAAGTACGCACATTTTCTTTACCTTGACCAATGCGTTCACTCTTGTAACTGTACCAAGCACCTGCTTTGTCTAGTACACCACAATCTGCTCCTAATGAAATAATTTCGCTTTCTCGGGAAATACCTTCGCCGTACAAAATGTCAAAAATAGCTTCTTTGAACGGTGGTGCGACTTTATTTTTAACAACTTTTACTCTCGTTTCATTACCAATAATATCTTCACCGCGTTTAATTGCTCCAATTCGGCGAATATCTAAACGGATGGAGGCATAAAATTTAAGGGCATTTCCACCCGTGGTTGTTTCAGGCGAACCAAACATTACACCAATTTTCATACGGATTTGGTTAATAAAAATAACCATGGTATTAGATCGCTTAATATTTGCAGTTAATTTTCGTAATGCTTGAGACATTAAACGTGCATGTACCCCCATATGAGAATCGCCCATATCCCCTTCAATTTCAGATTTTGGTGTCAATGCGGCAACAGAGTCGATGATAATCACGTCTACTGCGTTGGAACGCACCAACATGTCTGTAATTTCTAATGCTTCTTCCCCATTGCTGGGTTGGGAAAGTAATAAGTCATTAATATTGATACCCAGTTTTTCCGCATAAGAACGATCTAAAGCATGTTCTGCATCCACAAAAGCGGCGACACCGCCTTTTTTCTGAGTTTCTGCTGCCACTTGTAAAGTGAGTGTGGTTTTACCAGAAGATTCAGGCCCATAAATTTCAATCACGCGGCCTTTTGGCAAACCTCCGACGCCTAAAGCAATGTCTAATCCTAGCGATCCTGTAGAAACGGATTCAACATCTTCTACTTGAATATCACCCATGCGCATAACTGAACCTTTGCCAAATTGTTTTTCTATTTGGCTTAAAGTGGCACTTAGGGCTTTTACTCTTTCTTCGTCCATTGTTTCTCTCAAAATTCTGTGTGATAGTTAAAATATTATACAAGAGTTTAGGTGATAATTCAGAGCAACTTAACTAAACTATCTTGGCATCATATTAAGTGATGGCAAAGTATTTTTTTCTCATATATCTAAACTGTTTAGCGAGATAAACCTTGTATACTTTGAAGGACAAATTTTGATTTGCCGAAAATATATACTTTTGCAAATCAAAATTTGGCACTTAATTTACTTGTTTTAAAAACATTGTAAAAATGGAGAGTGATAAAGAATAAAACTTACTGAATAGGTTGAGCAATAATTCTGGAGAGCAAAATATTTCGATAGATATTAGGGTCTTTGATATGCACCATTTCCCCTTCTCTTGGAAAGAGTAAATCGTGTAAACGAGAAAGCCAAAATCTCAATGATGCTGCGCGTAACATTAGTGGCCAAGCTTGCTTTTCTTTTTGACTTAGAGGACGAATTTCCTGATAACCTTCTAAAATAGCGAGCATATATTCGTGTTCTAATTTACCGTCGGCACTACTACACCAATCATTGACAACGACAGCCAAATCATAAAGCAATATATCGTTGCAAGCGTAGTAGAAATCAATCAAACCACGTAATTGATCCCCTTCAAATAGGGCGTTGTCTCGAAATAAATCTGCGTGAATAACACCTTCAGGTAAATTCAAATGTTTGTAATCGCTTTGAAACTGAATTTCATCACTCAATAAGTTTGCATCATCAATGCTTAAATGAGGCAATACTCTTTCTGCGGTTCTTTTCCACCAACTTGGGCCTCTGTCATTAGCTCGGTATTCAGGAAAATTAGGGCTGATAGAATGAAAATGGCCTAATGTTTTGCCTAAAATATAGCATTGTTCAATATTAGGCGATAATTCTACTTTGCCTGCCAAACGTTTGACAAGTGCTGTGGGTTTGTCATTGAGTGTTTGTAAATAGCAACCTTTTTGATCAATAATTGGACGTGCGCTAGGCACTCCATGATCAGCCGTAAATGCCATCAATTTAAGAAAATAAGGAAGTTCTTCATCACGAGTACTCTCAAATAGCGTTAAAACAAATTTTCCTTCTGAAGTCGTGACAAAGTAATTTGTATTTTCAATACCATCACTAATACCTTTATAACTTACTAACGTACCAACCTGATAACGTGTAAGAAAGGCTTCCAACTGAGTTTGATCAACATGTGTATAAACAGACATAACTTAACTTAAATTAGGGGGGGTTGTTGGCGCAGAATTCAGGAACCTGAATTAAGAGACTTAGAAAATACTGAAGTTTGTTGGTATCAATATTTCTCGTATTGCTTTAAAACATGCAGTTTACGAGCCAAATCTTATTTTTAAAATTCATAATCAAATAATAATGCGGTACCTGGCATTTGTAAATATTCAAGTACACTTTCAGTTGCTTTTTGCGTTCTACTACGCACTGTATTTCCATGAAATACAGTGTCATTTAACAATTGGGAAAAGTTGATAGAAAGACCGTAATAAAAAAAGCGTTTCTTCGGTTGAGTATCTTCATACTGACCAGGATTAGGCTGATAACCTCGGCTACCATAACCAATAGCCAGTTCGAGATAACGTAACCAAGGGTTATCTTTCAAGCTATAAAAACCACTGGCTTTGGTGGCTAATAAATAGGTTTGTCCTGAATAGTCAGAGACAGGGTCCGTTTCATCTAACCTTTTGGCATCATCAGAACGCCAATATTTAAACCTAAAATCAAATACGTCATCCCATTCAGGCTCTAATTCCAACCAAGTGGCAAAAGTAATCCCTGCCAAATTCATGACCAAATCTTCTTTACTAAAACCATATTCAACGGTGTAACCATCTAAAACTTCTACTGCAAGAGAAACGGCTCCAGAAGTAATCCCTGCCATTTTAGCGGCCGTTTTATGATCATAACCTGCCCATTGAAAACCGCTAGTCATTAAGCGAGTACTTAAGTAAAAGGAAAATGCATGTCCAAATTTATCTGCACCTCCATTTGGAGTTTTTTCTTCAAACCACCCTTCGTTATTGACGTGAAAATCGGAGGTGCGGTTGGAAACAGTTTCGGTGTAAAGTTGGCCACCCTCAGTAAAACGATGTTTTTGAACATCTTTACCCCACCAAGAACTATAACCATAAAGCGCTGTGGCTAGTACATAGCCACCAACTAACCAACGGGTACGAGATTGTCTTTTGGATAAATCAAGATCACTTACGCCAATTTCCTTGACAACCGGCGTCTGATAGGTAAGATTTGTGTTATTAGTTGCTGCATAAGGGAATAGCGGTAAAATCAGCAATCCTAAACAAATAAAATAAGTTATAATTTTGTTCATAAATTGTAAGTGGACCAAAACATGAAATTACACTTGACCAGTAGCAATGTGACTTATCAAATCAATGCTTATGACCAATCTAGCGTAACGATTAATGAGCAGGTATATGCTTATTCCTTAATAGTAATGCCTGAATATCTTACTAAGTGGGATATTGAAAGCTTTGATAAACTCATGCCTGTGCATTTTGAATCTGTTTGTGCGTTATCTCCAGATTTAATTTTATTAGGTACAGGAAAAACGTTACGTTTCCCAAAACCTGAATTATTTTCCACCTTACTCAAACAAGGGATTGGCATTGAAGTGATGGACACACCAGCCGCTTGTCGTACTTACACTATTTTAGTCGCAGAAGGACGTGCTGTGGCGGCTGCCCTTGTATTTGATTAGATAATTTTTTCAATATAATGATCAATACTGTTTTTGACTTGTTCAAGTGAAGGAATATCAAGAATAAACGCAACATATCCACTTACATCATTTGAAGGTAATTCAAAATCCGTTCTCAAAAATAAAACCATATCATTATCATCTCCTGTAGGATGACAAAGAATATCATTGGCCAACCCTGTAATATAAATGGGTAATTCACTGGTAACTTCATGCGTCAATAAATTAGCCAAACTCCCTAAGCAGGCATTTAAAATAATATTGCCCACTTCTAATAAAGCATCTTGCTCAATCTCAGGGAGTAGCTCGGGAGGCACTTCTCCTTTTGTGATAGACTGAACTAATTCAATACTTTTACTTTCAGGAAAAAGCAATAATGCATCTCCCCAAAACGGCCCTTTAAACGTTTGTTTGATCGCTGCAATTCGTTCTTCAGATCTTACTTTAATTGTGTTAGCCGCTTTTTCGCGAGAAAGTAATTCTACATTCGGAATCGAAAGTTTAACTTCTTCGCCCACAATTTCACTCAAAGAAGCGGCTGCTTGTCCCATGCCGATATTCATGAGTTCGGCCATGGCATCGCGCTGCAATTCTGTTAATTGCATATGCTTATCCTTCAATGAAGTTTATAATCTTCTCTTCAGTAATGGGTTTAGAAATAAAACCTATTCCCAATGCGTCCGCTTTTTGGCGCACTGCTTCTTGTATATTTGCTGTTAATAAGCCAATTTTAGCATTAGGAAATTGTTCCAATAATTTAGAAGCTAGTACTAAACCATCCATACCAGGCATGTTTAAATCTAAGGTTGCCATTGTGACTTGTGCCGACTTCACTTTCTCAAGTGCTTCTTCACCATTGCTCGCTTCAATAATTTCTGCTTGTGGGTCTTTATGCGTGATAATAGCACGTATTAGCATACGAGACACTCGGCTGTCGTCAACAACTAAAATCGTATTTGATGACATTCAAAAACTCTCCCCATTTCCTTCTCTTTTAGACACAATGTCCAATCAATATGATGATATTCTCTAGTTTTGAATAAAATGTAGATTATAACATATTCTCTATTTTTAGAGTCTACTCCCGATTAATTGTTCAGGACAGGTGTGTTAAAAATACTATAAAATATCAAAAATAGTGAATATAGCCTTTAATTTTAAATGTTTTAAACGATGTTTATTTTTTGTCCAACTAATTTGAAAAAGCAATTAAAATTTTTTTCGAAATAGTCTTATTAGTTCTGCAGATTTATAAAAGAGCATTTTTATCTCACGTTTATTCTCTTTTTTTCACCTTTTATCTCATTTTTAATGCATTTTGGCTGAGTATGGACTATAGTTTATTTTAAGTTAATTTAAGCAACGATTTAATCTTGTTTCAGGGTTAGAAATACCATTAAATCAACAAATTAAGCAGAAGTGCATGTTGCTTTGTCAAATAAATCCTGCATTCCTTCCTGCTGTAAAATGATAATCCATAAATGACCAGAATTTTTTGAGGAGAGACACCATGAAAATTTTAATGAAATGGTGGATGAGAGAAACGTCATTTTTATCAACAAATTTGATAAAGTGGCTACTTACTTTGTTTTTCGTATTATCAGTTTCTAATGCCTATGCTGCAAATATTAGGGTTAGCAATGTTTCTAGTAACTCCCCTACAAGTGATGGCTTCACTTTAAATTTTACCTACGGCAACTCTGGGGATGGCGATGTTTCTTATGCAATTTGGACATCTGATCCTGGAACCGTAACTTCAGGAGATTTAAAAGCAGGAACAGGTGCTACAACTACAGCAGTATTGACTGGTACCCTAAGTGTAACAACTGCAATACCTACAGCAAAAGTAATTACAGGTTTAACTAGTGGTACGACTTATTACATTAGAGCTACAGGTTTAGGTAATGGTGGCGCTAGTAACTCAAAACTTACAACTGCATCCACATCAGCCCCTGCCGCCGGCACCTATGGTTCTAATCCAACTTTAGGAGGCAATACCAATCTTAGTGGTACTGTGGGATCAAGTCAGACTACCCCATTAACCATTAGTGAAACGGGTGGAGCCAACCCAATTAAAGTTAAACTAACATCAACACCTTCTAATTTTACTATTACAGGTTTGACTACTACAGATACCACAATTAACGCAAGCGGAAGTTTAAGTGTTATCGTAGGTTGTACAGCACCTGCTGTTGCTAGCCCATTGACAGAAACATTAAGTATTACGAGTGATGCGACAGGCTCTCCTTTTACTTATACGATGAATTGTACAGGCACAACGGCTGTAGGAACTTATGATTCTAGCCCAGCCTCAAGTGATACTATCAATCTTACTGGCACAGTAGGAACAAGTCTGAGTAGTACGTTAACCATCAACGAAACAGGTGGAAGCAATCCGATTAAAGCCAAATTAACAGCAAATCCTACTAATTTTAGCATTACAGGTTTAACAACCACAGATACAACAATTAATGCAAGCGGAAGTCAGAGTGTTATTATAGGTTGTACAGCACCTGCTGTTGCTAGTCCATTGAGCGAAACACTAAGTATTACCAGTGACGCAACAGGTTCTCCTTTTACCTATACAGTGAATTGCACAGGAACGGCTGCACCAGTGGTAACTCCGCCAACGCCTAAACCAGAGCCACCACCTACGCCTCCTCCAAGTCAACCACCAGGCCCCCCCCCTGCGCCAGTTACACTCTATTACAACTTGTTTATTAGACACCTTGGCGCTGGAGAAGGTTATATTCGCGTCACAGATCAGGGCAAAGAATACTTTTTTCCTGAAAAAACAGAATGTAATGAGACAAGAACTGATTGTACCTATACTGTTTATAACGGTAGAAACTATACTTTAACGCCACAACCCGCTGATGATAATAAATTTGTAGGCTGGGGTGGTTTTGGTCATCAAGATTGTAAAGACGGCGAAGTGTCTATGTTTAGCAGTTTACTGTGCCAACCGACCTTCATTCCTATTCCTTACTACGACCTAGCAGTGGCTTATGGTGGTCGCGGAAATGGGACGGTAGAATATAGCAGTCGTACTTATCCAAAAAAATCATGTACCAACACTGAAAACGACATTTGTAAAAATTATGTTGAGCAAAGTACGGTAAGTTTAACTGCCAAAGCAGATGTTGTAAATTCTGTATTTACGGGTTGGTCAGGTGACTGTAAAGGGAAAATACCGAGGATTACCCTTAAAATGACCAATGCTAAAAATTGTACCGCAAATTTTGATTTACTCCCCAGTTACAACGTTAATATAACTTACGGTGGTACAGGCAAAGGGACTGTCACAACTGATCCTGAAGTACCACATCCTGATTGTACAGAAAGCTGTGTGGGTGCTTACGTTCAGGGGCGTAATACCGTGGTTAATTTATTGCCTCAACCTGATGAAACCTCTGCATTTGCCGAATGGAAAGGCGAAGAAGATTGTTTGGATGGTCAAATTATCGTTGATAAAGAAAAAAATTGTCTAGCCATTTTTCAACCCGCTTATACCTTTATAATCGACAAAACTGGTTCTGGTGCAGGTAAGATTATCAGCACACCATCTAGTTTAAATTGTGGAGATGCTGAAACCAGTTGTACGGCTAATTTTATCCAGGGCGCAAATATTAGCTTACAAGCGATTTCCGACAAGCAATCTGCTTTTGCAGGCTGGCAAGGCGATGGCTGCAATGGTCAAATGGTTATGTACAGTCATCGACAATGTACGGCCACGTTTATTCGTACCGGTACGGCTAAATTTACCCAAGAAGCCTACGAAATAAGCGAAGACATGATAACTGCTACCTTGGCTGTTGAAAGAGTTGAAGGTACAGAAGGTAAACTAGTTGTCAGCTACAGCACGGCGGAAGATACAGCTAAAGCCAATGAAGATTTCATTCCAGTCAATGGTACGATTGAGTGGGTTGATCAAGCAGTAGCTGCAAAAACCATTCAAATTCCTATTATCAGTAATCCTGCACAAGAGGAAGCTGAAAAACTATTGGTTACCTTGACCAGTGTGGGTGGGGAAACAATACAACAAGCGGCTGTCACCATTCAAGATGTGATCATTCCTAGCTCAGTGCAATTTATGTTGCCTACCATTCGGGTTAATGAGTCTGATAGTAAAGTCATTTTGCGCGTAACCCGAGCGGCCAGTAATATTGGGGTATTATCGGTAGATTACACGACTGAAAATGATACTGCCGTTGCAGGTGAAGATTATACAGCTACCCAGGGCGCATTGACTTGGGCGGATGGAGAGACCATGTCTAAGTTGGTAGAAATTCCGATTTTACTTGATAGTATTGTTGATACAGATGAAGTGTTTTACTTGGTTTTATCCAATTTACAAGGCCAAGGCGAACTGAAGGCTCAAAAAGCCGTGGTCACGATTAAAGATACACCCAATACGGGGAATGTCCAATTTTCAACAACCAGTCATGAGGCCAATGAAGGTGCAACGGCGCTACTCACCGTTGACCGCGTTGGTGGTACGCAACAAACAGTATCCGTTTCCTATGCAACTAGTGATGGTACAGCCTTAACAGGTAAAGATTACGCCACAAGTGGTGGACAACTGACTTGGGTAGAAGGTGATGGAACCAGTCAACAAATTCAGATTCCAATCACAGCCGACAGTTTCCATGAAGGTAAAGAAACTTTTACAGTTAACTTATACGATCCACAAAATGGTGTAAGTATTGGTGCTAACAACAGTGCGGCCGTAACGATTATTGATGATTTTGCAACGCCTGGTACAGCACAGCCTGGAGGGGAAAATCCTCCTAGCCCTACAACCCCGCCTGATAATATAACCACTAACCCTGGCGTAGTGCAATTTACCCAGACTAGCTACCCTATTGCAACACAACAAGGGGATGTGACGATTAGCGTTACCCGTCATACTGGTAGCCAAGGTTTTTTGCGGGTGCAATATCAAACCGAAAATGATACAGCACAAACCAGTCATGATTATTTGGGTACGTTGGGGGAACTGAGTTGGCGTAATGGAGAAATAGGTGAAAAAACCTTTTCTATTGGTTTATTGCAAAGCGCAGACTCGTCTGTGGGTAAACAATTTAAAGTTAAATTGACTATACTTGAAGGTTCAACAGCTTTGGGCATTGCGGAGGCCATTGTTAGCTTTGGTAATAATTCACAACCTAGCAACGGAGAAAAAATACCTATTAAAGTAGGTTTTATCCAAACTGAGTTAAATACCAATGAAGGGAGTGATGCGGTAGTTGGTGTGACGCTTGAAGGTGTTGCTGATGAAACAATTACAGTTAATTATGAAACTATTGATGGCACAACTGAAATTAACAAAGATTATTTGCCTGCTCAAGGCGAATTGACCTGGAAAATAGGTGAAACTGGCGAAAAGACTTTTTCCATTGCCATTTTGCAAGATAATTTTAAAGAAAGCGATGAAGATTTTCATGTTTACTTGACTCAACTACGTGGCCAGGCAGAATTTGGTGAAACAGGTTTGAGACTCACCATTTTAAGCAACACCATTGGCAGCTGTATAGATGAAGAACTGGTCAATTGCGATATCACAGGTAAAGATTTGGACAATGTTACAGTCACTGAAGGTGCAAAGATCACGGGTGGTCGTTTAAGTGGCAATATTCAATGTTTTGGCACTTTAAAAGATGTGACCTTGGCGCCTGATGCCAAAATATTTGGTCAAGGCTGTACATTGGAAGGCTCAGTCGATAGCCAAGAGCCAGCTAAACCAGGTACAGTCACTAACGTTGATATTAGTGCAGGTACTGTGTTGCGCAATCTTATTATTGGCAAGGGTAGCATCGTCGATCCAGAAATCATTATTGGTGAAAACGTCTTGTTTGAAGATAATTTTTCTATTCCAAATATCGATTTGACAGAATTATTGGACTATAGTGAAAAACCTATCTTTGGACTACGCGGGGTTAAATTGTTGCATGATTTGCTTGTCAACAGCGCACCTAATGGTATTTTGGACGCAATTAATGGTATTCATGAATTTGTTTCTCAAGGTATTCAACTCACGCAACATCCTAAAACTGGAATGCTATATGTGGATGTGCAAAATATACGTTATGCGGTACTACCTGTAGCAGTGAGACAAATTTTACGTAAACAAGTACGTTCTGAAGCTAACCCTATGGGTATGAAAATTTTTGCCAATGACGATATTATTTTCACAACCCATTCTGGAAGAGAAATAATGGCTTATCCTATCATTCAGGCACCAGAAGTGTTTGAAAAATCCATAATCAATTTGGGATTAGGTACCGTTACTATTAATCAGGGTAATATTAAAGTGCAAGAAACGGCGAACAGCTATTTTGTGGCAAGACCTGCACTATTTGCTGAAATTGAAATAAACAATGAGTTAGCAGAAGGTATTCATGCTGATGTTTCAGGTCTAGTTAAGTTTATTTTCAGAGATGAAATAGATCAACTACGACATCAATGGCTTTATCCGGCACCTACTAATCCAACAGCATTGATGACACTTTCTGGTATGCAACTCACGGCGGATGGCCAAGTGAAAAGTGATGATTACCACGGTGTACTCAGCTATTATGTCAGTAAGCAACATGAAGGTACAAATCAAGTACAAATTTTAGAAGTGGCTGACCTTAATGATGATGGATTAAATGATTTTGAAATTATTTATCCCAATGGTGATACTCAAGTTATGTTCCAAATTGAGATAACTCCATGAAATCAGCTTTAACGCCTCCTTCACAACACTGCCATTAAATTAAGGAATAGGAACTAAATAAAAGCAGAAACAAGACCTGGCAGGTTTTAAAAACCTGCCAGGTCTGATTGAAAACTTACGGAAGTTATTTAATTCCTATTCCTAAGAACCTGTTTAAAGTTTTTGAAAAAGTCAAAAGTCTGTCAGATAATGAAGTAATGAGAAAAACATACCCAAGCGACCTAAGTGGCAAGCAATTTGAACAAATCCAACCCGTTCTGGAAAGTGCCCGCAAACGCACTAGTCCAAGGAAAGTGGAACTTTATGAAATCTTTTGTGCGTTATTATATGTACTCAAAAGTGGTTGTCAGTGGAGAATGCTACCAAAA
>JADGDF010000231.1 GCA_016745055.1 Thiotrichaceae bacterium
TGTTTTCTATCTTTTGGATTGTCCTACATACATTGGATTCTGATAGACCATAATCCACACCTAAATGATACTGAGTTCATACTCTCTGAAATACGTGAGTGTCATGCATAGTTGTTCTTCATAACTTAGCTTAGGTGTGTTACCCAGTCTGGTTCGAGCTCTACACATTCACCATCTCTTCAAATAGTTCTTTACTTACTCCTAAATAGCGTTTAAACCTTTCATTTGATAAAACTTTCAGTTTTTCGTAATTCATATTGTTTTCTTATGGACTTGTTTAGTTTCTATAACCACTAGTTTAACTTTTCTCCCCATTTTTTCAATACCTTATTTCGCAATAAGTCTATTAGACATAATAAAATTTGAGTGATTTATTGTTCACAACACGTTGACATGGGTAAAATGATAAAGAAAAATCAATAAACATAGTATAAAAAGCATTCCAGCAATCATTTGGAAATACTTTTATATTTATCCACCAACTACTCAATTTTGAATTGCACTCACTTGTTTACCTATACTCTACAACCTTGCTAGTATACAATATACTTAGTTCTATACTTCACTCAGATCATATTTTTAAAATCTATGCGTATTAAAAATCGTTGGAATAAACGCGCTAAGCAAAAGACGTTGGAAGAAATTGCAGGTGCGTTAGGCTTTATTTGTTGGCAAATTTCAGCTAATGGTGTGCTGGAAATTGAAAACCAAGGCTATATCACAGACAGTAATGACCATCGTTTGCAAATTGTGGCTGAATTTTTGGCTTTTTTACTGCAAATTACCGATCGGTTAACTTATTCCCAGTTCAGTTCAGAAGATAGACAACGTTTCATTCCTGCATTGGCAAGTCACATGGCAGATAGTTTTGCTGATAATAAGCATGATTTGTTGGGTGAAGGTGAACATCGTCGTGACTTCATTGATTTGTTAAACTTACGCGCAACAGACTACGCAGAATTTGATTTTAATGCAGAAATGCACGAAGCAAGTTTTCCTTTTTTACGTTATTTTGGGGAACAAGTGGCCAGTACACTAACTGAACAAAAATGGATAAGTGAATATATTGTCGACATTGGCGGACATGAGGCCGTTGATAATTTGACAAAATCAGTTAAAAATTTATTAGCCCGTGGTTGGATTTAATTTCTAAATAACTTGATAACTTAGCACTAAGGACTATCACATGGCAAAACCTCGATCAGCAAAAAATAAAACTAGCCCCATGAGCCTTGCACTCACAATATTTTTTATTCTCTTATTAGCAGGTACGATTTTGTTCCTATTTAATGAGATGAAAAAGCAAGAAACTTTAACAACCTCGCCAAAATCTGCTGAAACAGAATCAACTATAGTCGACTCCGAAAAAGCATCCACTGTTTCTTCATCTCAAACTGAACTGCCTCTAGACATTGAAGAAAAAGTAGAAAAGGTAGTTGCTGCACCAATTTCTACCTCAAAAGATTCACAGACAGTTTCTGAAACAACAGAAACAGTTGATGAAGTGGTTGCCAAAGATACAATTGAAGATACACAAACAGCCGCAAAAACAGTCGTGGATATTCAAACGCCAACAGTTGAAAAAGTCGAATCTACCACTGTCGATTTACAAACTGCTTTAATTGCTTGCCAAGCCTTTCTTGAATATGGCCCATTAAGTAGCGGTAAAAAAAATGCATTGACTTGTTATCAAAGTTTATTAAAAAAATATCCTGGTGAAACTGAAGTACTACAGGGGTTGAAGCAAATTGAAACCTATTATGTCGAACTCATCAAAAAAGCAGTGGATGAAGGTGAAATAGACATGGCAAAAAAAGGTCTAGCCAATTTACAAAAGGTCAATTCAAAATCACCTGAATTAAAAGAGTTACAATTTGCAGTCCAAGAGTTACAACAAAAGTATGCTGACACAGCCAATCAGCTATATGAAGGTGTACTAACTTATGAAGCAGGTAATTCGGCTGGTTATCAAATGTATGAAGGGGAAGTTATCAATGCTAAAGCCAATGGAAAAGGGGTAATGACTTTTATTGATGGAAAGCGCTTAATTGGCACTTGGAAAGAAGATGTTTCCGTTGAGGTCAAACCTTATATTCAAAATGATCCTGAATGCTTTTATTTTCACAAGCATGGTCACCTTTGTTGCAAAAAGGGAGATATGGAGATTTGTGAATAAGATTACCTTTATAATACAGCTATTAATCCCCAAATATAGTTAATGTTGATATTTTCATAGGATTATTAATCCACTGCCATTAATTAGCTTCCTCCTATTTTCCTTGTCAAGAAGGGTTAGATGTTTATTAAAAAAATGGCAGTGGATTGCTAATTCCCAAGGTTCTTCCCAGATAACTACTCACTGATGCCTCATGTCTAAAAAAATCTGTCGCACTGAAATGGAAGAGCGTTCTCAACACTTGCTTAAGCTAATTGTAGATCGTTATATCCAAGACGGACAGCCTATTGGTTCTCGCACCTTATCTCGCGAAAGTGGTTTAGACTTAAGCCCTGCCACTATTCGCAATATTATGGCAGATTTGGAAGACATGGGTTTAATTCATTCGCCTCATACCTCTTCTGGCCGTATACCAACAGCACTTGGTTACCGAGTTTTTATTGATAATCTATTAAAAGTTAAACCGCTTAATAAAATAGAAATTTGTCGTTTACGTACTCAACTGACACAAGAATATGAAGAACAGAAATTACTAGAACACACTTCTATTTTATTATCAGAGCTAACCCATCTTGTCGGTATTGTGACTCTGCCACGTCACACCTCAAAAACTTTGCGTCATGTAGAATTTTTACCACTTTCCAAAAAAAGAATTTTATCCATTTTGGTTGTTAATGAACAAGAAGTCCATAATCGTATCATTCCAACGACTCGCCATTATTCTGCTTCTGAACTGCAACAGGTTGCTAATTACCTAAATAGCGAGTTCATAGGCAAAGATATTAAAAAAGTCCGTAAAGATTTGTTAAATGCCCTTAAAGAAACACGGCAGAATATTGATGCCACGATGAAAACAGTCATTGATGTTGCAGGCCAAGCATTTGATGATTGTAGTGAAAATAATGAAGATTTGGTAATTTCAGGTCAAACAAATTTGATGGATGTGATTGAACTGTCTAATATTGATAAACTACGCGAGCTTTTTGCAGCCTTTAATCAAAAACAGGACATATTACATTTGCTTGACCAAACGTTGAAAGCACAGGATATGCAGATATTCATCGGTGAAGAATCTGGCTATAAAATGTTGGACGAATGCAGTATTGTGACTTCGCCTTATGTCGTGAACAATCAAGTAATTGGTGTTTTAGGTATTATTGGACCCACAAGAATGGCCTACGAAAGTGTGATTCCCATTGTTAATTTAACTGCAAAATTATTAGGTGCTGCATTGAGATAAGTTAGTAAAGTAAGAAAATACACTCAATGCCAGTCTGGGCTTGTAACCTCGACTTTCATATTTTCACATTCTGGAAACATTAGGCCACTAGCAAAATAACAAGTTTAAATAATTAATATATTGTATATAGCAGCAATAAGGTTAAAGCGAAGGGCAAAACATTGACGACAATTTCGGTAACGAAGAGTAAGAATCTTAAAAGATTTTAAGCGATCGTATGCCTGTTCGACAAAAATACAGGCTTTAGCAAATTGGCGGTTAGCCAGTTTTTGTTCTTTAGCTAAGGGATTAAGCTTGGTTTTTTAAATGGAATTGGCAAAAAGCATGATATTTAGTCATTCCCTGATAACCGCTATCAGCTAATATTTGTATAGAGGCACTAAGTTTAGTTTTTTTGAGGCTTTGTTTGAACATATTAAAATCATGAACATTCCCTTTAGCAAAGTAAGTTGAGATGACCTTTTTATTATTAAACTCTACTTCTCTTCAAGTTGTCTTCCACTTTTTGGAGTGTCCTACTTGATTTTGACAACCCATAATCCACTCCCAAATCATGCTGTGTTCTGTTTTCTCTAAAATACACGAGCATCATGATTACTCTTCGTAAAGTTTAGGCCTATTACACAACTTGGTTTTTGGTTTGATTATCTCTACCTTTTCTTCAAACTACTCCTTACTCATCCTTAGTAACATTTACATCCTTCAGTTGATAACTTTTTTAGTTTTTTATCATTCATTTTACCCTTAGCCTCATTTTTCTACTATGAAATTAGTTCTAATTGCGCATTTTTTGGTGTTTGAGTTTTTCCCATTGTTCAAACTCGGGAAAGCAGCGCTTCATCTGTATTTCTAGCCAAATCCGGTTCTTTTCGTCTGCATTTTCTAACCATTGAACTATCCATTCAGCTATTGGTTCTTTGTTTACTGCTTTGGAAGTATTTTCTTCTCCTTTTAAAATCCAATCTGAGCTGTAGTTTGTTGTCGTTATTAACGACATTATGAAGTTGAATGAAGGTGGTTTTCCCAATTCAATGTCTTTTAGATAACTTCGACTAATTCCTAACAAGTCAGCAAAACCTTGTTGTGTCATATTCAACTCTGCTCTTACTTGTTTGATTCTATTGATTATTTCTATTTCTGGTGTTTTTAACGACATAATGTATTGATTTGGGTGTTTTTAACGACTAAACTTTAACTTGTCCAATGATATTAAGCAGATAGTAAAGACTATTTGTTATTGTTGGTCAAGCCCGTCTCATTCACTGTGCCTTGAGCGCGTTTAAGAAGTTTGGGCGGGGAGACGTTTTTACGAACAAACCGATGTGCCATTAATTGCATT
>JADGDF010000063.1 GCA_016745055.1 Thiotrichaceae bacterium
CGTTATATCAAGCGTTTCCGCCATCAATTTGATTCACTTATCGAAACAATAGATTTTATTTTTTCAAAACAAAGTTATTTTTAAGGGTATGAATGAATATGAATATTACTATATCTAATACAATTAGCCAACAATGGACAAACGGTGTATATTCCACTAGAAATGCCAGATAAAACCTATAATATTAGTGAATTACTCGGCATGGTCTCTACTGACAATTTAAATGAAACTCAAATCATGCAAATGTTCCAAACCATTACAGCTATTTTGCAAGACATGGGTTTCAAACAAGCCGAACTATTGGAAAAAGGTGAAGATATTTTTGAAATTAAACCCAGTGTGATGGGCGTGTCAGTCAATTTTCGTGAAGCATGGCGAAGGATGGTGAAAGGATAATGACTTCATGAATGACGAGAAAAATAGGTCTGGAGTCCAAAGCTTTAGCAACCCTTCCCAAAACTAAAGTTTTGAACTCCTCCGTTAAAACATTTGGTAGCCCGCGTAGGTTAGGCTGAACCATGTGGAACCCACCAAAATAATGTTTATCTTACTCCAATTGTTGGGCTTGTTAAGGAAGTTCTGATTAAATTTAATTCTATAAGTAATTGATATTAAATATAAATTTTTTAAGTCAACCACATAAAAAAATTGATAAATAAGGACGTTTAAAGCTCTTTTTCCGCTTTTATGGCGGATTTTAGGCGCATTCATACAGCCAAAAGCTGACGATGCAGATTATAAGTTAGTCATCAAGTTCATGACATGTGCTCGGTTCTTTCTAGTCCGCAGTAGCGAGCTTCCTGATAGCCAAATTGACACTTGGGGATCGCGCTGTTTCAACGACTGTCTTTTCATTAAGTTTGAGTATACATTGTCTTAAAATTGCATAAACACTAAAATATTGTCTTCAATTTTAATTTTTTGAGCCTTTATGCAAGCAAAAATCATTGCTAACCGTTTATACATACCGCAATCTACGCAAGCCATTTTATGGGATATGGATGGGGTACTGATTGACTCTCTTAGTTTAGATTTTCAAATTTGTGACCAATTGTTGCAAAAACAGTTTGGCCAACCCATTACTTTAACTAAAGCCTTTATTCGTTCCCTATTTGCTTATGATGCACCCAGATTTTGGGGATATATTTTAGACCATGTCGCAGAAAACTATGCCATTCCTAACCCGCATCAAACTTTAGATGCTATTTTGGTTGATTTTAATCAAGCACGACACACGGCTGTGTTTGAATTAAATCCAGGTATTGCAGAGATTCTTGCTGATGCTCGTAAACAAGGTTTGAAATTGGCAGTGGTCTCTAATAATACAACTGAAGAAGTGGAAAAAGTTTTAAACAACTCCGGTATTTTTGACCAGTTCGATAAAGTGATTGGCAATGACATTGAAAAATTGGCAAAAAAACCCGCCCCAGATACTTACTTGTTTGCTGCGCGTTGTTTGGGACTTAAGCCTGAACAATGTGTGATTGTTGAAGATTCTTTAGTTGGCGCCCAAGCAGGTTATCAAGCGGGTGGATTTACTATTGGGGTTGCCACGGGGAGTGCAGATTTTAAAACCTTAGCTCAATCAGGTTGGACACACCAAACTTACCACATGTTTGAGCCTAATCAATTGAATGTAAAATTTGGCGATGTCAGAAAAAAACAAATTGTAACGCCCAATGAATTTGTCACCCATATGATTGAGCACATTGCTTGGCGATTAGGCGTGGAAATTGATTTTCATTGGAATAATAATAATTGGCAAAACTTGGGTGAATGGCTGGGGACGCAAATTAAACAATTTACGCGACGCCAAGACTCTGCCAGTGCATTGGGCATGATTGACGATGGCAGTGCTGAAGTCAGTATTGATTTTAGTTCTCCTGCTAAATTGGATTTAGAAAGTATTCCACAATTGGATTTGAACTGGTTTCTAAGCTTACGTTGTGAGCAATTAGATTCTGGAAAGCCTTTAACTCATTTATTACAGGGGCTTGTTGAAGGTTTGAATGCCAATTTACACATTACCGTATGTAACGTAGAAGACCCGCATCATACTTGGGAAGGTATTTTCAGAGCGGTGGGAATTGTGCTTGCTAAAGTATTTATGCCAGCCCAGCCCAATTTTTCTGACGATACGTCTGTTCAAGAAAATGTCAGCCACGGTGAATTATCTGTGCTTGCAGAATCCCCGAGTTACTGCAAAGTGATGCGTGGTACAGCAGAAAGCCATGTAATAGTTGCTGTTGACTTTAGTCAAAAACAACCTAACATTTTTACATTTGAAGTTGCACCCAGTATTGAAGTCAATGAATTACCTAAATTGCTGAATTTATTTGCGCAGGCGGCCCAGTGTAGTTTACAAGTCGAATTTAAGGCAACAGTTCTCAGTTCTAGCCATGTGGTCATGGAAGATATTGGTCTGGTATTGGGTAGAGCATTGCTTGAAATGCTCACTTTGAGAATGACTCAACAAGGCATTAACGGTGCGGGTAGTAGTTTGCAAACATTGGATGATCTTGAAAAACAGGCCATTCGAGTTGGAATCAGCGTCGAAGGCCGTAAATTTTGGTCTTTCGTACCTTTTGATGTGAGTTATGATACGCTAAAAAAAGAATTGCTCATTGGACAAACAGTTTATAATCAGCTTCGTTCTGAAGATTTAGATGATTTTTTAGATGGCTTGGCAGGAGGATTAGCGGCCAGTATTATGGTTCATGTGAAGCAATTAGTCGCACCAACGGAAGCTTGGGAAATGGTATTTAAACACTTGGGTAGCGCTTTACACGAAGTTTTTGCTACTAATACTTACCGTCAAGGTGTTCCACCTGGCGTTAAGGCAACATTGGATTAATTCAATGGAGTGAAGATTTTCTAGCTAGGAGGTGGGAGATTTGTAACCTCATCCAAATGTTTCACGGCCATTAAATTAAGGATTTTTTTCAACTACCCTTCGCTCTCTTCCTTGCTAAGGGGGATGAGGGAGTTAACTTAATAGCAGTGATCCAAATGTTTGGAAACAATTTACAAACCTGCTTCCGCAAGAATTCCCGCGTAGTTTATCTTGCAAAAAAAGTTTTACACTCCACTTTGTAACACTAGGATGCAGTTTTGTTAATTTCTAATAAGCAACCCATTAATTTACCTAAATATTCCTCTCGTCAATTTATAATTCCCCCTTTAATTCAAGAATATTACTTGATTTTAAGTTGTTTGATTTTATCTTTGTTAGGGCTCACTTTTATTGCCTCAGCTTCCATTCATATCGCTGACAAATTATTTAACGAACCTCTTTATTATTTTTGGAAACAATTTAATTACTTGGCGATAGGTATAAGCATAGCCATTTTCAGTTTAAAAATACCGCTTCGATTTTGGCAAATGATCAGTGTGTCTCTATTATTTTTAAGTTTATTTTTATTATTCATCGTGTTGATACCTGGTATTGGGAAAGAAATCAATGGCAGTATGCGTTGGATAGTATTTAGCCAAATAAATTTTCAACCTTCAGAATTTGTCAAGCTGTTTATCATTTTATATCTCTCAAGTTACTTAGTTCGTCGCAGCAATGAAATTCAGGAGTCCTTAAGCGGTTTTTTAAATCCTGTTGCTCTAGTAAGTTTAATTGCAGGCTTACTACTATTAGAACCAGATTATGGAACAGTGATTGTTTTTTTTGCTACAGTATTAAGCTTGTTATTTCTGGCAGGTGTACCCATCAAACAATTTTTATTATGGATTGTTATTGTTAGTGTGGTACTGATTGTTTTGCTATTATTAGCGCCTTATCGATGGGAACGATTAACTAGTTTTATTAATCCCTGGTCAGACCCTTTTAATTCGGGCTTCCAACTTACTCAAGCGTTAATTGCAATTGGTAGTGGGGGTTTATTTGGGGTTGGGCTAGGTAATAGTGTCCAAAAACTCACATATTTGCCTGAAGCACACACCGACTTTTTATTTGCCATTCTTGCAGAAGAATTGGGTTTAATCGGTGTAGTTACAGTGATTGGCTTGTTTGGGTTAGTCATATTCCGAGTTTTTAGAATAGCCATTCGGGCAGAACGGATTGCCTTATACTTTGAATCTTACTTAGCTTACGGTATTGGATTAATGATTGGCTTACAAGCAGTTATTAATTTAGGCGTTAATATGGGATTATTACCAACCAAAGGGTTAACTTTGCCATTAGTCAGTTATGGTGGCTCAAGTTTAGTTATAACTTGGTTAATGATAGGATTATCTTTACGTATTGACTATGAAACAAGACAAAAGGTGTTAAATACAAGACAACCAGGAACAGAGTGGTAATTGCTGCTACCATGTAGGATATTACTTAGGTTTTGTACGTTTAAGGCTATCAATTGAGACTACTTTAGATTGGCGTGATTCATCAATGTAATGAGGACGCATTTTATTCTCAACGCCTTTTTCCTCAAATAGTTCTTTTTCACGTGAGGCAATTAAAGCTAAACACATCCGAATATCTTCAACAGTTCGCTTAGTTAAAGGATAAACTTCACCAGGCGCAGGGGTTAATTCTTTCACTACCGTTGTCAACACCTTGCGCATACTCACCATAATTTGCTGTTCTTTGGATAATTCTTCAAAACTCATTATCTATACCTTATTATTTTTGTAGTATTTAAAGTTGTTAATATTTCCGCTAAGGAACGGGAACTAAATAAAATCAGAAACAAGACCTGGCAGGTTTTAAAAACCTGCCAGGTCTGATTGAAAACTTATGGATGTTATTTAATTCCTATTCCTAAGAAGTTCCGTAAATTGATCATGACATCAACCTAATAAATTTTGCTATAACTTTAAGACGTTGAATCTAACCAATGCAATAAATAATATAACTTAAATCCTTCTGAAGAACGAGAGGGTCCCATTACTTTTGCTGGGAAGAATTTCTTTTGTGCATTAGCAGCATTAAGTGCTTCTTGTTGTGACTGGAAAGTTTGAACACAATTTTCAGGAAAGCGCGTTCTTTGACGACGTGGTGTATAAATTACGGCAAAATGTTCCTGAACAATTTCAGATTCTTCATCAAAAATAATTGACATGAATTTTCCTGAAAATTAACTGCTTGAGGCTAATTGCAATTTTCTGATCATATTTTCGAGGCTGGAAAAATCTGGCAATAAAGCTTGACCATGTTCAATGACATCGACATTGAATTCTAACCCTTCTTTTTCACTTTTTTGCGCATTGCTCAACATGACATCTTTGACAGGAAGTGTGCGTGGAATATCTGCAGCGACAAATGCATAAAAAGGCATATTTTGCGAAGATTCCAACCCATAAAGTACAATCAATCGGGTTGATTTTTGTACAGGTGAAGTTGCGCCTATCGTTAAGAACTCTTCAATAGAAATAACAGGCACATGTTGATTACGCCACAATAAAATGCCAAAAAACCATTGGGGGAATGAACCAATCAAAGGTTGAGGTTCTTTATAGTTAGTTACTTCTGCAACCACAGCACCTGGAATAAGCAATTGCCCCTCATTAATTGGAATCAATAAGCTACGGACAACGACATCTGAATCAAGCATGCTGTCACCTATCTCTGCAAAAATTAAATGAATGGGTAGAATGTTGTTTCTATCATATCATATTTTAACTGCAAACTTTTCCTTATTTAGTTGCTATAATAAGCACTTATTATCACTTTTTTAAATTCATGGGTTAATCTATAAATCATGTTCAGTATTATTCAAGCCCTATTTGCTTTCATTTTTGTCATTATTATTCTAGTGACTGTACACGAATTCGGTCATTATTGGGTGGCTAAAAAATTAGGCATTAAAATTTTACGTTTTTCTGTTGGTTTTGGAAAACCTTTATGGTCACGTAAATTTGGCCAAGATCAAACTGAGTTTTGCCTTGCACCTATTCCCTTTGGTGGTTATGTGTCCATGTTGGACGAGAGAGAAGGGGATGTTTCATCAGAAGAGCTTCATCGTGCATTTAATCGTCAATCTTTAAAGGTACGGGCAGCCGTTGTTTTTGCTGGACCATTGTTTAACCTTATTTTTGCTGTTTTTGTCTATGCCGCTATGTACATGTTAGGTATTACGGGTATGAAAGCGATTGTCGGTGATGTGGAACTCGAAAGTATTGCTGCCCGTGCAGGTTTTCAAAGTGGTTATCAAATTGTGGCAGTAGACGAGCAACCCACGTTACGTTGGGATAGCGTTGCCCAAGCAACTTTAAATGGCTTAATTGATAAGCAAACACAGCTAAAATATACAGTTCAAGACGAACGCACTTATCAATACACGTTGAATTTGAATATTAGCCAATTATCCCTGGATGATGTAGCGAGAGGTAGCCTTTTTGAAAAATTGGGGATTATGCCACTGGGTATTATGGACTTGTTGCCAGCAAAAGTAGGTAAAGTTGTCCCAGACAGTCCAGCAGAAAGAGATGGCTTACAAGTGGGTGACCATATTGTTGTGCAAGATGGTCAGGCAGTAAAAAATTGGGATGCCTGGGCCACCTATATCTCTCAAAATCCCGAAAAAGCCATTGAAACTGAGATTGAACGTAATGGACAACGTGTTACTTTAATCTTAACGCCAGAACGCACTGAAGATGGCAAAGGTAGGATGGGAATTTACGTTGAAGGAAAATATCAAGTACCCGACGAGTATTTAACAACAGAACATTATGGCCCTGTGAGTGCTTTGGGTATGGGCGTGAGTAAAACTTGGGAAATGAGTGAATTAACATTGAGACTTATCTGGAAAATGTTGACTTTACAGGTATCGCCTAAACATATTAGTGGACCCATCACCATTGGTGAAATCGCAGGTAAAGTCACCCAAAAAGGTATTATCTCGTTCCTCATGTTTCTAGGGCTTATCAGTGTTAGTTTAGGCATTTTAAATTTATTACCCATCCCTGTTTTAGACGGTGGACATTTGTTTATGTTTGGTATTGAAGCAATTAAAGGTTCACCTCTCAAAGAAGCAAGTGAGCTTTTTTTACAAAGGATCGGTTTAACCTTATTGCTGGCCCTCATGGGGTTGGCCATTTACAACGATCTGTTCCGCTTATTTTTTGAATGACATGAATCTACTTGCATTAGATACGTCTACAGAAGTTTGTTCCTGCGCACTTTATGTGTCAGGAGAAGCTTCAAGTCAGCATGAAATTGCACCTCGCCAACATGCAGAACTGATTTTACCCATGATAAATAACTTGCTTGCTGAAGCCAGTTTATCGCCTAAGCAATTGGATGGGATTGCCTTTGGTAAGGGACCTGGCAGTTTTACCGGATTAAGAATTGCTTGTGGTGTGGTGCAGGGCATTGCTTTTGGTTTGGATAGACCCATTATTCCCATTTCTTCCTTGGCAACGCTGGCCCAATTGGCTTATATTGAATTTGAGTGGCCGCATGTTGCAGCAGCGATTGATGCGAGAATGCAAGAAGTTTACTGGGGTTGTTATGCTTTAGATGAAAATCATTTGATGCAATTGCAGGAGCGTGAACAAGTTTGTAAACCTCAAGCAGCGATGTTACCTTTTTCTGCAACTTGGGCAGGCATCGGTAGTGGCTGGCAAACTTATCATGAAATATTAAGCACTACTGTTGGTAACATGCCGATTCAACAGGAAAAATACCCATTAGCGTCGGCCATGTTACCGTTGGCAATAGATGCTTTTGAAAAAGGACAAATTGTTGCCCCAGAAAATGCGTTACCCACGTATTTACGTAATAATGTGGTTCAAGTTTGATTTTCTTGTAAAGCTGATTCTAAACCAAAATTAGCCAATTGATCCGCGCGTTCATTTTCAACATGACCCGCATGACCTTTAGTCCAATGCCATTCTACCGTATGTTTTTGAGTGGCAGCATGTAAACGTTGCCATAAATCTACATTTTTAACTGGGCTTTTATCCGCCGTTTTCCAGCCTCGTTTTATCCAATTGTGAATCCAAGTAGTCATACCTTGACGTACATATTGAGAATCTGTTGTCAAATCAACTTGGCAGGGTCTTGTCAACGTCTCAAGGGCAACAATAGCAGCTAACAATTCCATACGATTGTTTGTTGTATGAATTTCTCCGCCATACAATTCTTTTTCATTCGTTCCATAACGTAACAATGCACCCCATCCACCAGGCCCAGGATTACCACGACAGGCACCATCTGTAAAAATTTCAACTGATTTTTCCATAAAATTAAGGCTGAAAATTTGTTAGCACTCAATGTGTAATAAAATCTGACAGATATTCAATACCTGCCAGTTTAGAAATATTTTTAGGAACAGAAACTAAATAAAATCAAAAACAAGACCTGGCAGGCTTTAAAAACCTGCCAGGTCTGATTGAATACTTGTGGAAGTTATTTAATTCTTATTCCTTAACACAACCAAAAAATCTCAACTTACTTTACTTTCTTTTTGAGATTATCAGCTTCAATTTTGGCAACAAAATCTTCAACACCCATTTTTTTAATGTCATTGGCAAATTCTGTCCGGTAATTTGTAACTAAACTCACGCCACCCACTGAAATGTTGTAAATTTTCCATTGATTTTCCTTGTTCGGATACATGGCATAATCTACGTTGAGGGGTTCTTTACCTGCTTGATTAACGGTGGATTTCAAAGTAATACATTCTGGACATCTTTTAATTCCTGCATTGATAGGTGCTGCATAGTCTACGGCGACATCACCTTTTGCAGCTTCTACTAACGCATTAGCATAGGTACGTACAAGTAATTCACGAAATGCTTTAACAAAACGGGATTTTTGAGATTTATCTGCTTGGCGCCAATTTTTACCCAATACCAATTTGGACATTTTGATAAAATCGAAATGAGGTAATACAACTTCATCAACTAAATCGTGAACATTGCTAGAGTCTGCTTTTAAGGCTTGTAACACTTGATCGGTTGTATTTTTAACTAAAGTCTTGGCATCATCAGCATTGGCTGCCCATAAATTAGTAGTTAATAACATTAATACACTAAAAAACACAAATTTGATTTGTTTCATCTTATTCTCCTGTGGATGATTTTTCTGAGGAAGTTTCCCCACTTGCCATATTATACAAAAATTGTCCGATTAAATTCTCTAAAATCATTGCTGATTGGGTAAGTCCTGGATCAATTTTATCACTATCAGCTAAAAATAAGTCTTCTCCCCCTGGAACTAAACCAATATATTGTTCGCCTAATAAACCAGAAGTGAGAATAGAGGCTGAGGTGTCTATGGGTATTTTGCTAAATTCACCATTTATCCGCATATTGACCACGGCATTATATTTCTCATCATCATAGACAATTTTTTCTATGCGGCCAATGCGTACTCCTCCCATTTTTACTGGTGAACGCACTTTCAAACCCCCTACATTTTCAAATTCTGCAGTGATAATATAACCTTCATTAGCATATAAACTGCTTAAATTACTTACCTGCATTGCTAACATAACAAGTGCAGCAAATCCAAATGCGACAAAAATACCTACCCAAATTTCAACGGTACGCGACTGCATTTTTTTTCCTTAATTCATACTTTAATTTATACAAATACGCAGAATAATTGTCCCTTAATTACTCCCGACCTCTCCAAGGATTGGCTAGGGGCGGTCTGCTCATAAGTATAATAATTTTTGCTGTTTCCATGCAAGTAAAGGAAGTAAATAATTAGATCGCTATCTTCTTTCTTTTGAAAAAAAAGTAATCTTGCATAGGTAATGATACAATTTAATTTATGAACAGCTTAATGATACATTATTATTTTGTATAAAATACGAAATACCTTCAACATAATCTTCGATTTTTTGGAAAAAATAAGCCTTTTCTGTCCAAATGGGCAAAATGATTGCTAAATATGATTCAAGTATGCATTATGATGCTTAACTCTTTCCTTTGAGAAAATCTAAACCTTATTTATACATAACGTTTGATACCCATGATCCCCACTATTGCTATTGTTGGACGGCCTAATGTAGGCAAATCCACCTTATTTAATGTACTAACACGCAGTCGAGATGCATTGGTTGCTAATCAACCAGGTTTAACCCGTGATCGTAAGTACGGTAGATGTCAAATTGATGAACGTGAATATTTACTGATTGATACAGGTGGATTGGATGAAGAAAAAAACTCTATCATCGAATATATTGCTAAACAAGCCTTACTTGCTGTTCAAGAAGCTGATTTAGTTTTATTTCTTGTAGATGGTCGACAAGGATTGACAGCAGCAGATGAAGTTATTGCTCAAAAATTACGTACATTTAGCACACCTATTTACCTTACGATCAATAAAACTGAAGGGCTAGAAAAAAATATTGTCAGCACAGAGTTTCATCGCCTAGGTTTTACTCATATTTACCCCATTGCAGCCGTACATAAACATGGTATTCCTGACTTATTTGAAGGTATTGTTGAATATTTTTCTCAAGAAGAAGTTTCAGAACAAGAAGCAGATGATAGTATTAAGATCGCGGTGATTGGTCGTCCCAATGTGGGAAAATCTACTTTAGTGAATCGTATTTTAGGTGAAGAACGTGTAATTGCCTTTGATCAGCCAGGTACCACCAGAGACAGTATTTCTATTCCTTTTGAGAAAGAAGGACACAAATATACACTTATTGACACAGCAGGAATTCGCAGGCGGTCAAAAGTATTTGAAACGGTTGAAAAATTTAGTGTGATTAAAGCGTTACAAAGTATTGATTTTTGCAACATAGCTATTATGCTACTTGACGCTCGAGAAGGCATTACAGACCAGGATGCTCACTTACTGGGTGCCATTATTGATGCCGGGCGAGGTTTGGTCATTGCCATTAATAAATGGGACGGTTTAGAACCTAGTCATCGAGAACAAATCCGTTATCATTTGCGCCGTAAGCTTCACTTTATTGATTTTGCTAAAATTCATTTTATTTCTGCATTGCATGGCACTGGGGTGGGTAACTTATTTGGATCAATACACACCACTTGGCAAGCAGCCAATTGTCAAATTGGCACCACAAAACTCAACCGTATTTTGCAACAAGCGGTTGAACAACATCCACCGCCTTTAATCAGAGGGCGACGTATAAAATTACGCTATGCGCATCAAGGCGGCAATAATCCTCCTCTATTTATTATTCATGGAAATCAAACAACTTCTGTTCCACCAGATTACGAGCGATATTTAATTAATACTTTCCGTCAGGCATTTGGTTTAAAGGGAACACCAATTAGGCTAGAATTTAGGCAAGGTACAAATCCCTATGAAGGACGTAAAAATACCTTGACGGATAGCCAAATTAGAAAACGTAAACGACTAATTAAGCATGTAAAGAAAAAACATTAAATTTTTTTAAATTGGCAAGTTACTGCTGTTAAGTTAAGATTTTTTCCAACCTTCTTCGTTATTCTCCTTATTTAAGGAGGATAACCAAAGTGTGCATCTTTGATGCGTGAACATATTTATTTCTCAGCTAACACTGTGATGGTCATGGTCTGATTATGTAATTCACATTTTGCTTCAGGCAAGAAAGGTGAAATTTCCCCATAAGAATAAAATCCAGTAATCACAGTCTTTTCGCCTAACATTTCTCGAACTTCTTCGACCTCTTCATCAATACGTTGACCTAACACTAGTTTTCGGCCCACACAGCTAATGCCAATGGCTAATTCGGCCTCACCTGCATGAATAGCCTTTAGGCTTTGTTCAGCAGATTCTCCCGCACCTGTAATTAAACTCTCAAAATTGGCTTTCATCAAACAAACGGTGGCACCTTCAGGCATATCTCCAGCAAAGGTCATGGTTTTGTTATCTTCATCAATTGCCAAAATTGTTCTAACAACTGGATGTTCATTGTTTTCTGTTTGAATTGTGAGTGGAAATAGTAATCCTGTACTTGGCAAACCTTTAGTTTCATCGCCTAGATAGGTTTTGTAAAGGTCTAAGGCTGATTGGTTATCAAGTTCATGCAATACATTACTACTTGATTTAGTAATTTTTCGTTCAGGCCCAAAAGCATCCCAACCACCCACGGAACCATAGCCTACGAGTAATCGTTCACTATACAAACCCACAACAACAATATTTCCCTCTTGTGGAGGCGAATTAATACCCACTAATGTTTGCTGAAATTGGCTGCCATCCCCTGCTAACACACCTGTTACTGGTACATGCGCCGGTATATTGTCGTGTAAACCGATAACAAGCTCACTACCATTGACTTTTAGACCATCAGAAATCACAAATACATGACTTAAATTAGTTTTATCTAACTGATCTGAAAGTTGTTTACCTGCGGAACGACTGTCTGAAACTTGATTTACATTAATATTTACCATGTTCACCTGGGTATGTTTGAAGTGAATTGCGGTAGCGACCAATGAATCGTCAACCACAAAACTGTCATAAATTTCACCTGCCGTGCTATTCATCAAAATATGTGCTTGAGGATACTCTTGTTGTAATGTTTGGAAGTGACTTGAATCACTTAATACTTCACGGCTACCAAATACAATGACAAGTTGGGCAGGCTGTTCAAGGGGTTGATTAGTAAGCGTTTCCCAATAATTTTGTGCGGTCCAAAATACGTTGTTCTACTTGCATAAATTTCTTCTCTTTTGAACAGGATTTTCTATGAAACAATTTTATGCATAATGCTGAATCATTACCATAAGGAGGAAATTATAAATATTTTTAACTTAAGAACAATAAGTCGTTAGCGTTAAAATTTATAAATACCTTGTTGTTTTAGGCGATGCTTGGTTATTTTGGTTTTCCTGCGGTACAATTTGTTCTTGTTTTTTTATGACAGTGTATTCTTCTGCTTCAAATAGTTGCTGATGCTTTGAATAAGATTCTACTAATTTTCCTTGAGCATTGAGTTCTTGATCAACCACTTCAAGCACTTTGCCAACCAATTCAGACATTTTAAGTTCATTTTGTGGAGGGGGTGAACGACTAATGATTTGGTACTGACTTTCTTGAGTTTCAGGAGATTGCTGGAGGCATAGTTGCTGAGTAATGTGTAATTCTAATGTATTAATTTTTTTTTTATGCCTAAGAGTTGTCTTGCTTCTTGTTGTTGTTCAGCAGAACCTTTTTCCAAGACTTCTTGCAACAAACCATCTATTTTGGGAGAAATTGAAATAATATCGTCCGCATTCATATAATCTCTTATTTTTATGAGGTTTTGCGCCATAGCATTAAATTGTAATGCAGGCGTATTTTGCTTTGAAATAGCGGATTGATTGGGTTTAATGACAGAAGGCAATGGAAAATCATCTATGATGATATCACCCTGTTCATTTTTAGGGGCAGCGTGCCTATGCAATATCCAACCAATGACAAAGGTTAAAAATAAGACAGCCCCTATAATCGCCACTATTAAATTAATGGAAATAGGCATGTTTTCAAAATAGCGAGTAACTGCTGCTGTCCAATGTGCATTATTTTCTACGGGTTGAACAGGCAAATTTTCTAACGCTGTTGGTTCAACAGCCTGTTTATTTAAACTGTCGCTAGTATAAATAACTTCTTGTGGTACATCAGACAAAGTTGGCGGGGTTGTTGAGAAGCCCGCTTGGCTTGGCGCTGGTGGAGAAACTTGTTTAGTTTCAGTAGGCGTTATGGCTTCTGATACTGTAGTGTTTGCGGCATTCTTTTCAATGATAGGGCATTTTATTTGACTACGACGCCCTCTGTACGTTTTCCATTGATCATTTTGACGATTATATTCTGCTATTGCTTCTTTATGAGTAAGTATTTGTATCGTAGCCAAATCTGGTACATTCAAAATTTGCTTGATTTTTAACGAATTGATATTGCAAGCAATGCGAAATGCATGAGGATTAGTTTTTAATAACGCAATAATGGCTTGATGACGGCTCACTTCTTGACTTGGTCGAATTTTCGAGGCTATATCCCATAACATTTCGCCAGATTGGATAGGTCCGTAAGTTTCATCTGCATAAACCATGTTGACAATCATGGATAAAAATATTGAGTACACGAAGGTCTTGAAACTATTCATAACTCGTTAGCCAATTGATATTGTTCAGATTGTTTAAGAATATAGTTGATTAACCTGATACCTGTAGAAATACAAGCAACACTTTCTTGATAAATCACAGCGCCTATAAATGGCGATTCAGGCTGTCGCATTACAGGAGGCAAATCTTGTACATAAAGATCAATACTTGTGAAACTAATAGTTTCCACTTCATCACAAGCAATACCAACCGTATGACCTTCAGTATGAAGTAACGTAAAGTATTCTCGTGTTTTTGGCAAATCTGTAATTAAGGCTAATTCTTTTGACAAGCAGTAAACAGGGGCTTCTTCCCCGTGCAGGTTAAAAAAACCAAGCGTACCATTTGCTTGGCGCCCAAATTGAATATCGACAATAATTTCGACCGACTGTACCTCTTCTTGGGGTACAAATAGGTACAAACCGTCAAAAAGCATCATGACGTAAAGATGGGTATTTTGAATTGTTGTTGCCACTTAAACATTCACTCTGATGAACGCAATCACTTATTGCATTTTATCATGTTGCGCAAACTTCCTAAAATTTTTTGTGATTGCTTAGTTCATGATTTTTTAATCGGCCAAATTACAATTCTATATAATGGTAGATAACCTATTATTTTTTATGGAACCTTTTACATGAGTACAATCAAAATTATGTTAGTGGATGATCACGAGGTAGTGAGAAGTGGTTATCGACGTTTGATTGAAAATACGAGCAATATTGAAGTAGTCACAGAAGCTGCTTCAGGCGAGGATGCTTACAAACGTTATGCACTCTATCAACCTCAAGTCGTTGTAATGGATTTGTCCATGCCTGGTATAGGTGGTTTTCAAGCAATCAAGAAAATTTTAGATTATGATAAAAAAGCGCGTATATTGGTGTTTAGTGTACATGATAATGAAGTTTTTTTACATCGTGCCTTAGACAATGGCGCTTTAGGGTATATTACCAAAAAAAGTGCATCGACTGTCATGGTGGAAGCCGTACACCAAATTGCACAAGGTAAACCTTTTATTGGTGAAGATGTTTTGCCCTATTTAATCAAACGTAAAGATGAAAAAAGTTTATTTGAACAACTTTCACCTAGAGAGTTTGAAGTTTTTTTATTATTAACAGAAGGCAAAAGTGTGAATGAAATTAGTGAATTATTAGAAGTCAGTGCCAAAACAGTGGGTAATCATATTGTGAGTATAAAAGGAAAATTAGGCACTTCTAATGTCGTTGAACTAGTTCACTTAGCCATTCGTTGTGGATTTGTGACAGTGAAATAATTATTTGGTTCTTTCCTGTGTCACGCAATGCGAGGCACAAGAAAGCTTATTAAGTATATTTCCAATTAGCCATAAATATGCAAAAAATCCAAACGAGAGCAATGATATTCAAGTAACGCGAGTCCATAAATACTAAATCAAAGGATACAAAGGCTTTTAAACCACAAGCTAGAAATAGCAACCCACCACAGCAAATTCTACTCGTCTGTCAATTGCATCTCTGGCATCATCTGTCCCTGTGCCAACAATATTCTGACTAAAACCTTTACCTACAGTTGTTAAACGATGTCCAATATAGGGCACATTTTGTAGTAATAATTGCTGAATTTTGTCAGCCCGTTGCCAGGAAAGTTGTAAATTATGGGCTTCAGAACCACTACGACTACTGTGCCCAATAATTTCTATGCATTGTTCACCTTCTTGAAAGTATTCAGCAATTTTTTTGAGCCATAGGGCATATTGCTCACGTAATGCCTGATCATCAATAAATTCTGTAGTGTTCACAGAGAATAGAAAACGGGTGCTTAAATTGCTTGTCAGCATACCAATAGCAATCATATTATAAAAAGCGTCTTCAACGCCCTGCATATTATCAAGTTTATAGTAAGTGTTATACAAACCCGCATAGGCCTTCATCACTTGCCCATCCCGCCTATTTGCAGCTTCGTTAAACAGTGATAAAGCTTCATTATATCGATGGTTATCATAAGCATTACGGGCTTCTTCCAAAATTACATTTGTTTGCAATGCATCATAATATTTTATATCTGCTTTATCACCTGGTTGACTTTTAGCTATTTTTACAAGACTTTCAAAATGCTGATCTTTTAAATACATGGGACTATCTTTGTATAAAGCGCTAGGCGTAAAATCTAAATTTGTTTCTTGCACCCATATATTACTACTTGCAACAATTTCCCCCTTCTTAATATCTAAGATAGAAGCATAGAGATGATAATGTTTTTCGGCTGAGTGACCATAAGGTTCGATATTAATCACACCGCTCATTAAATAATAAGAGTTAAGCAAGTTTTCACGGGTCATACTTTTAAGTGTGAGTTGGCTGAAATTTTTTGCTTTTTCTGTATGAATATGTTGTTCTATTTCCTGGCTTACTGCGACGATGTTACCACTGTCGCCATCAATAAAAGGATTAAGCATAATCACTGGTGGTGTTGTGGCCAACATACCACGCGCATTTTTTAGTTGCACAAATAATTCATGCGTTAGAGATTGCACAGCCTGATTAAAAGGGGTAAGCTGTTGAGGCATGGTTTTTTTTGCTGTACAAGCGAGTAACCCCAACACGGTCAACGATATGATTAAAAATAATTTAAACCTGAAATTTATAGTTTTCATACAATGCTACCTCTCTTCTATATTCTTTAAACATTTAATTTTCCAAATAAATTTGTGGGTAAAACTTTAATCCGTTAACTATTTGACTTGTTTTGTAGAAAGTCTGGTAAGCCCTATTAAGAGAAGACAGAGAAAATCTTTTTTTAAGCATGATGTTGGCTATTTTTTGTTTGCTTTTTAATTTGCCTTCTGATCACTCTTTTTTCCAGCCTCATTGGTAGACAAACTCACAACATATTTTAATTAATTTTCTGTCAGAAAAATCAATGCTTTAGCTGATTAATTTCTTCAGCAGACAATCCAGTAATATCCATGATTGAAGGCAGTGCATATCCTTTTTCAATCATGGTTTTGGCAATTTCCTGATTTTTTTCTAACTTACCTTCTTGCTTACCTTCCTGTTTACCTTCTTGCCTACCACGTTGGTAAGCAAATTCATCGCATATTTTCATATTTTCTAAAAACATATTGCTCTCCTCTCGACTACGAACTTTATCTAAAGCATTCCAATCAACTTCGTCCATTTTGTCATGATTAAACAATTGTTCAAAATAGTTGAATAGCAAAGAAAGCACTGTTTGGTCTTCTAATTTTAGCAGTTTTGAAAATTCTTCTATCAATAATTGCCTATCATGATGTACTTCACCTATGAATAAAGTAGAAACAGCATTACCTACGGCGAGTAATTTGTTGATGTCTATTTCATTCTCAGCTATTTTGAAATATTTTAGCGTTAAAGCAAAATCTCCCAATAAGTGATTGTTTTCTATCAATTCAGTAACATTGATTGGTGCAGTCCACTTATCCATGCCGTTATAAAGAACAATAGGAAAAATAGGGGACAATTTATCTGGCTTTTGCTTTGATTCAATTAAACGCATGTAAAAATTGTAAATATAATGGCCTACTCTCACTGCCATAAACTTATCAGAACTTGATTGAAATTCCAATAAAATGACGATATATGCTGACTTACCTTTAAAATTGACTTTATAGATAACATCGCTTTCCCGCTTTTGATATTGTTTTGAAACAAACGATTTATCTAATAACTCGCTATCGTCAAAGTTAATATCCTTCACCCAATCATACGGAACAAAAGATTCCACGAGTTGTCGAAAAAAGGTTTTGTTGGAAAAAAGTTTCTTATAACCCAGGTCATAAATTTGGGTCATATTTTTAGTAACGCATATTTAATTTTAGCCCAAATATTATATTTATTTCTAGCGGCATTGGGTTTGAAAAAAGCTTTGTTGTTTACTGGTTAGAGGATCAACCCCTAAAGAAAATTGGCGACGAATTTCTGAACAATCGCACCCTCTGCAAGAAGATACCACCTCTTTTGGTTTACTATTTACTGTTTTAGGTTTTGATGCAATTTCTGATCTGACTGTAGATGTTTTTGGTATCAATTTTGGTTTGGTTGATCTGGCAGGCTTCTTGGGAAGATTTTCAGCTCGTTTTAATTTTCGTTTCAACTTTATTAAACTTCTTGCATTTGGATTGACAGTTTCTAAACCGACTAAATAACGCTGCGCCCTAAGATATTGACCTTTACGCAAAGCTTTTTCAGCCCAATCTTGGTATTGCCGTTGCATTGCTCTTAATTTTGATTTTGCTTCAGTATTTTCATTATCTAATTGAAGTACCTTGCGATAACAAGATAATGCAGTACCGCCTTCTCCTGTGGTATAACGTTGTGCATTGTAATGTTGTCTACAAGTTGCTAATAATGAAGTTAATTGAGATATTGCTTGTGGTTTAGGCTGAATTTGAGATTGCAAGCTTGCATCAGCAGTCAAGGTAAATTCACCTACATATTTTTCTGAGATATTTTCTGCATTATCTTCCACAATTAGTAAATATATATAGGTTTTAGCGGCCCAATTTTCTGTTAAAACACTACCTTTTTGGTTGGCTGACAGCCCTGAAACTTGCCAAACTTTTCTCACATCTGAGTCAGGAATTTCAAATGTAATTGTTTTTAAAGCAAGGTTATCATAAGCTTCCACGGTGTAGGTGATGGTTTGACCTACTTTATAAGACTCATTAAAACCACTGACAATACCGACAGGCTGTACTTTATCAGTTTTAACAATAGGAGGTGGAATAGGTTTAGGTTTTAGAAAAATGTTACCTGTTGTTTCTAAATAGTTATTACTTTGATCAGTAACCGTTAAAATATATGGATAAGATTTTGCAGCCCAGTTTTCAGTAGAAAAGGTTATTTGTTTTTTTATTTGGGAACCTTCAATTGCCCATTTTTGGCTAATCTCTGTGTCATTTAAAGAAAATTGAAGTGTTTTTAGTTGATCGTTATCTGAAGCTTTTATTGCGAAACTAATCTGTGCTCCTGTTTGATAATTTGTTTGTAAACCAATAATTTCAGCAGTGGGTAATGAAGTATCTTTTTCTAACTCGGGAGCAGGTATTTCAACGACAACATCAGGTTCTTGGCTACTTGTCTGAGTTTCACTGCCCACAGCGGCTAAATAGAAACTACCTGTTTCTTCATACATATTTCTTGCTTGATCTTCAATTTGAAGTACGTAAGCATAATGTTGGTTGGCTTGCCAATCTACCGTAGAAAAGCTTGTTTGCTTTAATTCATGTGGTCCTATGGGTTGCCAAAGTTGATCAACTAATCCTTCACCTACTTTAAAATTAATTTCTTTAAGCTGTTTATTGTCATAAGCTTCGATAGTGTAGTTTATTTGATCGCCTGAATGGTAGCTTGCTTGTATGCCATTCACACTCCCACGTGGTTGAATGTTATCTATATTGACCAAACGAAAATTATTTTGTTGACGATGAGGTTGCCCAGTTTCATCTATAAAAATAATAGTGTAAGTATAATCATCTGTTTGCCAGTTTTCAGTGGAAAAAAAGCCTTCTTGATAACCTTCATGTTCACCAACATCCCATGCTTCCTTAATTGAGGTATTTTCAACATTAAAAAAAATAGTTTTAACTGCCTGGTGGCTATCCCACTCAATGGTATAACTAATAATGTCACCCTCTTGATGCTCTTGTTTAATCCCAGTAATAGAAAATGTATGCCAACCGATTAGATAATAATAAACTAACCAACCTAATCCTAGGACAGATAAAAACATAATGGTAAGCAGTAGATATTTTTTGTAAGTTTTTTTGCGGGGAATGTTTGAGAGAGTGTTAGTTTTAGGCGCGCGCTTTTTTAGCGCTTCTTCGAACTCTTCTACACTTTGAAAACGATCTTCTATTTTGACAGAAAGTGCTTGAGCAACGGTATCACTGATTTGCTTTGAAATAAGTAATGAATCGAATTCAATTAACGACTGCAGCTCATCCTTTTCAAAACGCGCAAGTGCGGGTGGGGGTAATGTACCTGTGACCATTAAGTAGAATAAGGCACCACAAGCGTAAATATCTGTCCAGGGGCCAATTCTTTTCGTCCCTGTCATTTGTTCGACAGGTGAATAACCTGGCTTATACACTTTATCCAAACTGTGACTGACTTCGCTTGCAATGTATTTAGCCGCACCAAAATCAATTAAAATAGGTTTGTCATTTTTGATGATTCGAATATTGGTGGCAGAAATATCTTTGTGATAAAGTTCCTTAGAGTGAATTTCTTTGAGAGCATCTAAAATAGGAAAAAGAATTTTTAAAGCCTCATCAGTTGAAATACGGCCACCACGATCCTTCAAAAAGCTACTGAAATCTTGGCCTTCCAAGTATTCCATGACAATGTAGCCTGTTTTATTTTCCTCAAAATAATTAAGCACGCTGACAATATTTTCGTGTTGAAATTCTGCCAATTTTCGAGCTTCTTCTAAAAAACTATCTAGCCCTTTATGAAAAGCGGATTCTTGGGCAGATTTCCATGGAACAACACTATGTTTACTTAAATGTTCTGTTTCTCTCAGTGCTCGAGCTGCCAAACTGGTAGGCAAATACTCTTTAATAGCCACTTTTTTATTTAAATTAATATCTAAACCGACGTAAGTAATACCAAATCCACCTTGCCCAATGACGTTACCAATTAAATATTGGCGTCTTAAAATTGTTCGAGGAGAAATATAAAGCGGATTTTCTTTATAAAGACTTTCATCATAGCCACAATGCTTACAAACAGCTTGATTACCTTTATTTTTCATACAGTTTGGGCAAGTATGCAATAAATCTTGATGCTGGTGAAGTTTTGGCATGTTTAGCATGTAGTTATTGTGGTGTGGTTTAATTTAAGTAGGATGCAGGAAACTGAAGGTCAGAATTCAGTAAAAAACTCGACAAACAAAAATCGAATTTTACATTATTCTCTTGAGCCTTGACTCAAATATAACAATTTCAAATAACGATAATAAACACCTTCAGCATTAGAAATCGCCAACATAAATCCTTCTCTCCCATCTAAAAAACCTAATTTTAAAACATAAGTCCGAAAAAATGCCCATAAACCATGAAAAATGGCTTTTTTTAAACTACCTCTTTGACCTTTTTGGTGGCGCATAATCGCGCCTGCCGTTGAATAACGATCAACTTTATTTAGCACATCTTCCAATGAGTCAAAAGAATAATGCAGTAATGATGTTTTCAATTGACCTATTTTACCTGCAAAAATCGTTACCTTTTCATGAACTAAGTCTTCAGTAAATTGTGCACTATCTTTTTTAAACAAACGTAGCACATAATCAGGTTGCCAGCCGCTATATCTAATCCAACATCCACAGTAATGGGACAAACGCGGTATTTCAAAAGCGGCATAATCTGACTGCTGTATTGCCCATTGAATTTCTTGCTGCAATTCAGGAGGCGCTTGTTCATCAGCATCAATGGATAATACCCATTCATAATTTACTTGAGCCAATGCACGATTTTTTTGGATGCCAAAGCCTTGCCAATCTGTATCAATAAATATTTTATCAGTGAATTGATGGCAAATATCTACCGTATTATCCTGACTGCCTCCGTCAAATATAATAATTTCATCAGCAAATGCAACCGAATTCAAGCATTCTAACATATGCGCGGCTGCATTTTTGGTAATAATAATGACGGAGAGTTGAGGCACAATTAATGATATTGATGGTGATGTTCAACGAGAGACAAAGCCACCTGAATGCGGGCAATACTTCTTGCTTTGCCAATTAAATAAACGGTGGTATCAATCGGTGGAGAAATAGTATTTCCAGTTACAGCAACTCTGAGCGGTTGAGCAATTTTACCTAATTTTAAATGGAATTTTTCTGCAATCGAATGAATAACTGAATGAATAGTTTCAGTTTGCCAATATTCCAAATGTTCCAACTGTTCACTCAGCGTCTTCATAGGATCAATCAACGCTGGTTTCAAATGCTTAAATAACGCTTTTTCATCATGTTCAACTATTTCAGAGAAGAAATAATGACTATTTTCTGCCATTTCACGTAAATTTTTAGCTCTTTCAGCCTGAGATTCAATTACCGCTGTTAAATCAGGGCCATGTACCGTGTCTAACCCTAAATGTTGACATTGAAACTGAAAATGGATTGCAATTTCTTTAGGTGCAAGTGTTTTAATATAATGTTGATTTAACCATAATAATTTTTCGTTGTTAAATGTTGCTGCAGAAGCGTTTACATTTTTAATGTCAAATAAATCCAACATTTCTTGGGCCGAAAAAATTTCTTGATCGCCGTGAGACCAGCCTAAACGTACCAAATAATTAAGCAGTGCCTGTGGTAAATAACCTTCATCCCTAAAGTTAGTGACACTGACGGCACCATGACGTTTGGATAAACGTTTGCCATCATCGCCTAAAATCATGGGTAAATGGGCATACTGAGGAATAGTCGCCCCTAATGCAGAAAGAATATTAATTTGGCGTGGAGTATTATTCAAATGATCGTCGCCACGAATTACATGGCTAATTTGCATATCCCAATCGTCAATTACCACTGTAAAATTGTAGGTTGGCGTTCCATTTGAACGGGCGATAATAAGATCATCAAGTTCTTGATTGTCAAAAATAACAGTGCCTTTAATAAGATCATTAATAACTACTTGTCCCGTTTCCGGATTTTTAAAGCGAATAACGGGTTGAGTATCTGCATCAGATCCTTCTGCCAAATGACGGCAATGCTTATCGTAACGAGGTTTTTCTTTATTAGCTAATTGGCTTTCTCGCAAATTTTCTAGTCGTTCTTTGGAACAGTAGCAGTAATAAGCTTTACCTTCATTCAATAATTGTTGAATTACTTGACGATAACGATCAAAACGTTGGGTTTGGTAGAATGGCCCTTCATCATAATCTAGCCCCAACCAAGCCATGCCTTCTAAGATAGCGTTGACTGATGCCTCTGTAGAGCGTTCCTGATCAGTATCCTCAATACGTAAGACAAATTTTCCACCCTGCTTTCGGGCATATAACCAGGAAAATAAGGCAGTACGCACACCCCCAACATGTAAATAGCCAGTGGGGCTTGGCGCAAAACGAGTACGAACAGTCATCCTAATCCTTTGTTTGTAGTCAATAATAGTTGAGTAAAATTATAACAATGGGTAAATCAAGAGAGCAATGTATATTCAAAAATAATATTTATGAAAATGACTCGTAGGTGTTGATAAAATTGACAAGGACCGTTGAATACTTGACAGCATTTAGTTATAAATGTTTACTGTAAATCCTATTAATGTTAATGATTCTTTTATTTTACCTTTACTATCCAACAAGTTAGAATTTTAAAGGTAGTCATGGCATACGTTTTGTATAGTACTCACTCAGTCATGTACTTGAATTGCTTCCTACCCAATTCAATACATGATTAGGTGCACTAGGTGCTGGTCACATTTGGTGTACCGCCCCACAATTTAAATTATTTATTTTTACCTAATTTGAATTGTGTTGGTATATTGAGTATTGGTCACACTTAATATATCACATTTTAATCATAGTTTAAGTTGATCTCCTACCCAATTTAAATTATGGTGTCGTGCTTTAGTGTTGGTCGCACTAAAGCACTTTTTTTATGCTTAAATTAGCGATTTGACTTTTCTAACATTTGAATTAAACCTAATTAGTTTTAATCTTTGGACTTATTTCATTAAATCAAGCTTAAATGATCATCATTGTTTTGCATTCTATCCTGGTTTTAAAAACCTGCCAGGTCTTGTTTCTGATTTTATTGAGTTCCCGCTCTTTAAGGGATGGGCAAGATAAAATCGCCTCAAGTCATTAGCAGATGAAAGTAACATTCCCTATTAAACTTTAATCAATTTGTACTTACGAGATTGCGCAATGAATCATCGTAAGCTAAAAATGCAGTGGATAGACTAGACTTATTGTGAAATAAGGTATTGAAAAAATGGGGAGAAAAGTTAAACTAGTGGTTATAGGAACTAAACAAATCCATAAGAAAACAATATGAATTACGAAAAACTGAAAATTTTATCAAATGAAAGGTTTAAACGCTATTTAGGAGTAAGTAAAGAACTATTTGAAGAGATGGTGAACGTAAGATCTCGAACCAGACTGGGTAACACACCTAAGCTAAGTTATGAAGAACAACTATGCATGACACTCACGTATTTCAGAGAGTATGAACTCAGTATCATTTGGG
>JADGDF010000341.1 GCA_016745055.1 Thiotrichaceae bacterium
TTCTTCATAACTTAGCTTAGGTGTGTTACCCAGTCTGGTTCGAGGTCTACACATTCACCATCTCTTCAAATAGTTCTTTACTTACTCCTAAATAGCGTTCAAACTTTTCATTTGATAAAACTTTCAGTTTTTCGTAATTCATATTGTTTTCTTATGGACTTGTTTAGTTTCTATAACCACTAGTTTAACTTTTCTCCCCATTTTTTCAATACCTTATTTCGCAATAAGTCTAATATTCAGCTTTTTTACCAGCCTGCTTATTTCCCAATCTTAACCTAATACAAAAATAGGACATTTTGCTAAAAAATGGAGTGCTTTACATCAATATTATGAAAAGTTTGGCGTATTAAAGACGCTATTAGTATTTGTTTAGGTCAATTAACAACCTGTTACAAATAATATATGCAAACATTGAGACTACGAATGAAACTTTTTTAAAAATTTGACCACATTAAGTATATAATTAGCTTATTGATCCATAATTGATTCGTCAGAATCAAAGAACGCTTCTGCAATTGTAGTAAGCGTTTGCTTTAGGAGTTCTATTTGGCAAACTTGCTCCACCATATCTTCTTTGGTGAGGTCATTTTTAGCCATAAATTGCACACCAACTTCGTATTCTTCCTCATCTTTTTTACCACACCACACTACTTGCCCTAAAAATTCAAACGGATTATTAATCAGAACACGAACACGCACAATTTCTCCGTTTTCCCATTTTCTTGTAGAGTGAAAAGCAAGCCCACCCAAACTAACATTCCGTAACTGTTGTACATTGGCTTCAGTTTCATCCGTTTGCCAAACTTCAACGGGGACCTCGGTAGGATGCCTAAAAAAACGACGATTTTCAACACCATCCATTTTAGGACTATCTTGTTGTCCCATGATACACCTCCATCAAACTGTCCTATATATTAATTTTAGACGATATCTCATATTTTTGGACGAAACAAACGAAATTAACACCATTAAAACATAATGTACCCAGTATAAGGAAGGCTTATGCGGGTGCGTTCCCTAGTACATTAGTGTAATAAAAATTACATAATACACTTAAAATGTTTTGTGGTTCAACATCAATTATGACACATAAAGTTAATAGTGGCTTAAAAATACTTGAATTTATAAAAAACTGTTAGAGTAAGCTAAATAGCGTTCTCTCTAACTAAATATAACGCGATACTCGACTTTTAAGCTAAAACAGTTTTTTCTAACGTTAAAGGTTCAATCCCATGTTGAATATTGGCAAACACAGCGATACTATGAG
>JADGDF010000342.1 GCA_016745055.1 Thiotrichaceae bacterium
TGACAGGTCAGATAGACGGTTCAGGTCAACGCACTGCACGTTTGTATTATGACAGCAATAATAATTTAACCCTGCTAAAAGATGCGGACGGTGAACAAACCCAATTAAATTATGATCCATTGAACCGCCTGGAAGGACAGATTGATGCGTTGGGTAATTCGACGGTATTTGAGCATGATGCTTTAAATCGTTTGGTTTCAAGCATAGATGCGTTGGATGGTGTCAGCAGTCAAGCCTTTGATGCACAAGGCAATGCCATCAGCTTAACCGATCCCAATCAAAATCAGACATCGTTTGATTATGATTTGAATGGCCGTTTAATCGCAGAAACCGTTGCCACCGATTATCCTGTGCGTTATGAATACAATGCCCGTGATTTATTGACTCAAATCACCAATGGGCGGGGACAACAACGTCAGTTGGCATATGATGCCGCAGGGCGTTTGGCGCTAGTCAGTGATGTTGATGGGACGATTGAATATACCTACGATGCCAATGGCAATGTCTTAACGGTCAAGGATGCTCAAGGTACCCTTACTCGCACTTACGATGCACTCAACCGTATCGCCAGCTATACCGATACCCGAGGCAACACCTTAGGTTATGCCTATGATGAGGTGGGTAATTTAATCACCTTGGCCTATCCCGATGGCAAACAAGTCCATTACGACTATGATGCAGCTAATCAACTAGTGAAAGTCACTGATTGGGCAGGAAGAGCCACGCATTATAGCTATGATGTCAATGGCCGTTTAACCTTGACCCAACGTCCTAATGGGACAAAGCAAACCCGCAGCTATGACATCAAAGGTCAATTAATCACCTTGAAAGATGTTGATGTGCAAGGTGAACTCATTGCTCAGTATGATTATCGTTATGATGCGGCGGGTAATATGGTTGGAGAAGTCAAACTACCTGCCAATCAAGTGCCTCAAATCAACCTGGACATGGAATACGGCTTAGCCAATCAACTCACCCAAGTTCAACAAAAGCCAACCGTATTTGATGAAGATGGCAACTTACAACAAGCAGTCTTGAAAGGTGAAACGGTTAACTTTACCTTCAACTCCCGTAATCAATTGTTGCAATCAAATAATGTACATTATCAATACGATGCTGAAAACCAACGTATTGCTGTCAATCAAACGCAGTATGTCATCAACGCCCAACCTGCATTAAGTCAAGTGTTGGTCAAAATAGACAATGGACAATCGACTTATTATGTCTATGGTTTAGGACTCATTGGAGAAGAAAGCGCAGG
>JADGDF010000232.1 GCA_016745055.1 Thiotrichaceae bacterium
ATTTTCATACTCGTTCTCCTAAGTTTACAAAACTTGTTCTTTCTTATATCCTCCTTTTCGCAAAATACCATCTTAAATTCCGTGATACAACTCTAATACGTGTTTGGCTTTCTTAATAACTTTCTACTGGAGTCTTGAGGTTTTAAACGAAAGGAGGCTAAAAGAACTACCCGAATCGACAATTTTTGACTCGTAAGCCATTGATTTTACGTTTTCGAAAATGCAAAAAATGAGGTTTTTTTACAGCCTCAGACATAGGGAGCGAGAAAAAACAACTTGAATTTCCCAATTAATGCGTTTCTTATCGCTCGCAGCTCCTACATCACTGCCACTAAGTTAAGGATTTTTCAGTTTGGCGTGCAAGATTTATCTTGCGTGTGCAAACTAAAGTTTGCACTCCTACAAATTTAACTTAATGGCAGTGAACTCCTCATGGGTTGCTATCTTAATTTCTGTTTTTATGGTTTATGCAACCTATTAATGAAGGTCAGTTTTAGTAATGCTTTCATCCTATCAATATACTGAGTTGTTGACCAACCACACTCAACAGTTAATTGCTCCCAATTATGAATCGAAATCATTGTCCAGAACATTTCGACAGCCTCTTCCTTAGACCACTCTGGGGCAAGAATTCCTTCAGCATCAAGGGTTTCAATTGTCTCTCGACAAATGTCGCGCAAGCATCCCATATTGTTATTCCATGCGGCAGCCGTCGCTTCATCTGTATTACGCGTGGCTAACAGTGCCTTTGCTAGCCCATAAATTTCAGGAATGTAATTTCCCCAAACGTCTACACAGGCTTCCAATAATTCTATGCCACTTGAGGCCGTTTTAAATTGATTGAGACGTTCATTAAGGCATTTAATTTCATCCACGTAATTTGAAGTCGCAATCATTAATTCCGTGCGCGAAGCAAAATGGAGGTACACCGCTTGCCTTGAAATACCGACGGTTTTGGCAACATCGCCCATGCTAATGCTCTTACCTAAACGTTGTTCCATGAGCCGCCATGTTGCTTCTATGATTCGTGTTCGAATATTTGTTTTTTTACTTGACATACTGTCAATAGTAAATCATACTTTACATAATATCAATTTACATGCTGTCAAGAAAATATATAAAGCTATATTAATCATGGAACTAGGAGCATAAAATGAAATTGGTTATTTTTGGAGCAACGGGGGGGCACTGGTCGTCAGCTTGTAACTCAAGCCCTTGAAAACGGGCATAACGTCATTGCGTTTGCGCGTAATCCTGAAAAACTTGAATTAAATCATCTAAACTTAATAAGGGTAGCGAAGGGCGATGTGTTGGATTTTGCTGTAGTAGAACAGGCAGTCCAAGGACAAGATGCAGTGTTATGCGCGCTAGGTACGCCAGCGATGAGCAAAAAAAGGCTACGCGCAAATGGTACTCAAAACATCATTCATGCAATGGAAAAAAAACACGGTTAAGCGGTTTATTTGCCAATCTACACTTGGGTGTGGAGATGGCAATCACTTACTGCCGTTTCATTATAAATACCTGATTATTCTGCTGATGTTGCGTCAAGTATATGCAGATCATGAAATTCAAGAAAGATACATTAGAGAAAGTAAGTTAGGCTGGACAATTGTTCGTCCTGGCGCCTTAACCAATGGCAAATACACAGGTTTATACTGGGATGGTTTTACGATTATCGACAACAAGCCAATTACAGCAAAAATCTCGCATGCAGATACCGCTGATTTTATGCTGAAACAGTTAGTAGAAGATACTTACCTGCGTAAAGCACCTAGTATTTCATATTTGTCATCCAACAATGAATCCAGAAGAAATTTGTGAGAAACTTGGTTTACAAGCTTGGTATGAATGGATAGCTGGTACACAAAGAAAAACACCAAAGAATATAATACTTTTGGAGCCCATGCAAGATACAAATACTGTATATCATCGCAAATAGCCACTCTTAAATTCCTTTATTAACACTTAGGATTATCAATGAAAAAACAATTTATTAAATGGGTATTAGCAAATATCTTGCTTTTAAGTTGTAGTACAAGTTGGGCTTATTAGTCCAGCTATGAAAGGCTTGAATGGGGCAGTCGAAATGCAGATACGTTTTATTGCCTTGATATTTTTGACCAAAATTGGCAGATGTTAAAACCCGCTGTGGCTTGTGGTAAAGGTCTGCATCAGTATTTCCCCCGCGATTTAACGCTCCCCTCAGGTAAATATCATTGGAAGGTGTGGTCCCCTTCTATTTCAGCAACTGATCATGAACAACAGGTAGGATTTGAAGGTGAATTTGATGTGCCTGACTCTTATTCTGATGAAAGACGCATTATCTGGCCAACACGGAATGACGATAGTTTTTACTGTTTAGATATTTTCAATTTTGATACAAATGAAATGACTAAACAAGCAGCTGCGTGTGGAGAACATTTGCACAGTTACAGTCCTGCAAAACTTGATCTACCACCTGCTAGATATCGTCCAGTCGTGTGGTCTCCATCGGTCAAAGATTATCCTAATTACGAAGATAAGGCGTTTTTTGGCTACTTTGAAACAACTTCTACTCCCATTCCTACTGATAAACATTACAGTGGAATTATCGTGGTGAGGATGAGTTTTACTGTTTGGATATTTTTGGCAAGAACTGGAACTTATTGCACCAAGCGGTGGCCTGTGGAGAAGGATTACATCAGTTTTCTCCGCGTAATTTGAATTTAGCTCTGGGAGAATATCATTGGAAAGTCTGGTCTCCGAGTGTCAAAAACTATCACGAATATCAGCCAAAGCTGGAAGGCAGTTTTACTGCAGGAGAATGTGGTTTGCCTTATCGCTCTGATGAATATTGGGTGCAATGGGGATGTCGTAATCAAGATTTGCTGTACTGTATTGACATCAGTCATCAAGGTCAACCCGTTGCCCAACCTGCGGTATGTGGTGAGAATTTACATCAGTTTTCTCCGCGTTGGTTAGATCGTTTTGGGCCAGGGACTTACAGTTGGCGAGTGTGGTCTCCCAGTATGACTAATGGACCACAACCTGGCTTTGAAGGTGAATTTACCATTGAATTGCCTAAGCCAATCACACCTGATGCCAATATCAGTTGGGAAGTGTTGAGAGGACACCAACTATTAGCAACCCATATTGATAATGATGGTATTTTATGGCTTGGCACAACAGGTGGCCTGGAAAAATGGCAATTGGAACCCGCTAAAAAGTTGTTAGCAGAATGGCATTGGACCAGTGGTGGTTTTCCTGCTAACCAAATCTATGGCATAGCACCAGGTGCAAACAACAGTTTATGGTTAGCCACTGTTCAAGGACTCCTCAATTTTCGTGATGGTCACGTTCAAACGCATTTCACACCAGGTAACAGCCCACTTACCACACAATATATTCGAGCAATTGCTGAAGATGGTATCGGTGGTATATGGGCAGTAGGTGCTCAAAATTTGTTACATGCTAGTTTCATGCACTTTGATGGTTTTGGGCGGTGGCAAACAGTCGCGGATATCCCTCAAGCAATATTAGACAAACATGCACTTGCCAATATCACCGCATTAGCAAGTGATAAACAGGGAGGACTGTGGGTTGGATTAAGAACTCCATTTTGCTATCGCCACTGTCCATCTAACGCTATAGGAGGCATTCTGCATTATGATGGGCAAGGACATTGGTATGTCTTGAATGAAAAAAATGACAAAACTCCGGGTAATATCAATGCTTTGGCCATTGATCAGCAAGGTACATTGTGGACAGATTCTTACTATAATCAACAATTGGCTTACTTTGATGGCCAGCAGTGGGAAGAAGTATCTTCAGTACCCCAGATAGATTTTTTGGCAATTAAATCATTAGCGACTACAGAGACAGGTATATGGGTTGGTTTTAATGGCCCAAATTATGCGCCAAATTTTGGAACGGTTGCCTCCAGAAAAGTTAGCCACTATGATAAAAATCAGTGGCATATTTTCTCTTTAGATGAGGTTTTTCCCTTACCTTATATATCAAGCCAAGTAGCAGGTTTAGGCGATCAAATTTGGGTAGGAGGAGGCGCAAATAGTCTGTCCTACTTTGACGGTAACACTTGGCAAAATATTACAAATCCAAGTTTTTCGTTCACTGCAACAGACATTGATATTGAAACTAATACAGGTAATGTGTGGGCTGCTTGGAATAACCAATCTCTTGTCCGCCAAACAAATCAAGGCACTTGGGAAGAATTACCTTATGTTATTCCAAGTGCTTATAGAAATGATAGTTTATCGTTTGTCACAGAAATATTACCGACAACTGGTTATGGTCTTTGGGTGGAGGAAGCTTCTAATAAGATTATTCGTATCAACAGCCATGGCGGCTGGCAAGAAGTTCCAATGCCTGAAGGTAGACCTTCTTATGAATTTAAATTTGCTAATGACAAGTTCGGTGGATTATGGATGGCGGGTGCCCAAAAATTGTCATATTTCCATTTCGACCAACTCAGTCAAGAATACGCATTGCCTAACAATTTGCCTGATGAAATGATTACCTATTTGTACCACGATGGTAAAAAAGTGTGGATGGGTATGCAGTATACTTTGGCAAGTTTTGAAAATGGCAAATGTTTAATTCGCCAAAAGCATTAAGAACCTGTTTAAAGTTTTTTTAGAATGATAGCCAAAAAAGCTAGCATAACGAACTGTAGACTAGAATTGAGGTTTCTTTCGCAGTTTTTCCAAAGT
>JADGDF010000064.1 GCA_016745055.1 Thiotrichaceae bacterium
TTAGTAGATGGTGGATATACCGGAGCCCCTTTTGCCAAAGAAGTAAAACATAAACTCCAAGCAACAGTGGAAGTCGTCAAACGTAGTGAACTACACACCCTTAAAGTCTTGCCCAAGCGATGGATTGTTGAAAGGTCTTTTGCTTGGTTAGATAAGTGTCGAAGACTTTGGAAAAACTGCGAAAGAAACCTCAATTCTAGTCTACAATTCGTTATGCTAGCTTTTTTGGCTATCATTCTAAAAAAACTTTAAACAGGTTCTTAGAACTGGGCAACAATGAAAAAGCACTTGCTGATTACACTAAAGCAATTGAAATTGCCCCCTCTGATTATAATTATCGTCAACGTGGAACACTTTACTTAAAACTGGGTAACAATGAAAAAGCACTCGCTGATTACACTAAAGCAATTGAAATGAATCCAAGCTATTCTGAGCTTGATGACATTCATTCTCTTATAGGTGAATGCTACCGTCATTTAAAAAAATATCAAAATGCTATAGAACATTATGAAAAAGCAATTAAACTAGATGAAGCACACCCTTCTGCTTACTATAATTTAGGGTTAACCTACTATGCTTTAAACAAACCCTATCTTTCAGTCAATGCCTATTTACAAGGTTTTATTAATGAAGAAAACGCATTGGAAGCAGCGCAAACTATGACTATCCAAGACATTCTCAGCGGCAGATTTTGAGGAAATACTCCTTGATCCGAACATTTTGAACCTCCACAAAGTTATTTGAAACGTTCAGGTGCAGGTTACCAACCAGCAAGCTAAAAATTGAGAGTACTTAGCGAGAGCAGGTTTGTAACCTGCTTCCAAACGTTTGAACGGGATTATAAATTCTATCCAACTTAAAATATCCTGCAAATTACTCCACTTTTTCCACCAAAATCCTGGTGGTTATCCACTGTCCATTGATTTGAACATTGTAGTTTAACTCATTGTTTTCAGTTAATGTCAGCGTTGGCAAAAATTGTCTAGCAGTAGGCATGCTTGCTGATATTTCCATAACATCTAGTGTGGGAGACAGTGAAAAAACCTCGCCTTTGTAAAGGACTAAAAAGGTTCCATCTGCATTTTGCATGACATCTTTGACACCTTGAAATTGGTAAAGCGCTTGCTCAAATGTGGCTGGTTGTGGCACAGTTGGAATTTCTCCGAAAATTAATTCCTTGCGACTGGTCACAATAATCGTAAACGTCAATAACCTATTTTCATGTTGAATAATATATTTTAAGGTACTATTACCATTTGGAATTAAAGTTGGTGACACCTGTTGCCCTTCCTCTAACTCAACAGATTCAACCTCAAATGTAGGCACTAGATAGTAAACTCGCCCATTACGAGTAATTTCAAAACTGCCATTCGCATTGAAGAAAAAGTTTTCATTGTCTACACCATTAAATTTTAAAGCTTCTTGAATAAAAATATCGGGCGATAATACGGTAGGGTGAATGTCTTGACGGGTGCCATCTTCATACACCACAAGCCCAATTAAACTTTCAGGCACATTGACTGAACGAGTTCTGTTTCGACGATAAGGATTAAAATAAATGCCTGGAGAAAATTCGTCAGCATTGTGGTTTGGTTGTACAAAGGGATCAAACATCACTACGCGATTAACCCAGTCTCCGCTTCTTACTTGCGCAGCCATTTCTAAGAAAACATCGCCTTCTTTTCCAATTTTGACAATATTGCCGTTAATAACCTGGTTTAAGTCCACAGGGTCTTGAGTCGCAGGGATAATGAGAAATTGCTGAGCAGTTGGGGTCGTCATAATGAAAAAGCCCCCTCTAGTTTCCGTCAAACCCACTGGTAGATTAGCATCTGCCTGCACAATATTACTGGCGTCTGGAATAAAGCTGAAGTGAATATCTGGCTCAGATGTATGAGTGACTTGCAAAATCCCTTTATCATCTTGATTTAACACCAATTCACTTGGGTTTAAATTACCGATGGAAGGAGCTTGTGACAGAGCACCAGTCATAGCCTGTTTTGCAGTGGTACCTTGCGCACCAACAGCAAAAGCGGTATCTAAATCTGGAATTGGTGGTAAATCAACCGCTTCTGGCAAATCTGGTGGTGGTTGTTTGGCTTTATATTTTAATTTGGTACCAGCAGGAGGCGTTAAATCACCAGTCTTTTTATCAATTGCCCAATTTGTGGGCAAAATCTGTTCAACACTTCCTAGTTCAATGTTATTTGCGTCAAAATTAAGAAAAATATCTGACACTTGTTCAGCATCAAGATGTTCAAATACTTCGCTGTTCAAATTTTCAACATGAGTATTAGTGAATTGCTTAAGCTGAGTTTCTGTTAAGCCTGTAATATTATCCGCAGTAAACCCAGCTACAGCATGTTTTGGTAATAAAGAGAATTGATTTTGTTCAATGGCACTGACTGTTTCTGCTGATAAATAACTGATATGCTCAGCGTTAATTGCTTGGAAAACGTTGTCAGGTATCGCTTTTATATGCATCGGAGTGAATGTTAAAAAGACTTGTGGTTCGGCTTCCTGCAATTCTTCAATTGTCCATTGATTCAATTGAGTTGAGTCCACTTTAAAGTCTTCTGGAATCAGATTATTGGGGTCTGGTATGTAGACATTGTCACCAATATTGATGGTTGAAGGTAATTTGACCGTTGGGCTGATATGAACATTGGTGAGTTTGGTGCCTGATTCAATTTCTGCTGCGCCAATGTAGGCTGGGCTACTGGCATCACCTTCCAAATCACCCATTAATTTACCACCGATAATTCTGGCATTGGGTAATAAAGTAATATTCTTCAATGTACCTTGATTATCTACTTTTCCAGCAATACTGCCACCAGTTATAGTCGATTCTGGGGAAATATAAATATCAGCCAAAATGGCTTTGTTATTGATGTCACCTTTTAGGGTGCCACCAGTTAAGGTTGTTTCTGCGGATAGTTTTACGTTTTCTACTGTGCCTTGGTTGACAATATAACCTTCCAAAGTACCACCTGTCACTGTTGCTTCAGGCAAAATGGTGATATTTTTTAATTTCCCCTTGTTGGTGACATTTTTACCCAGATTACCACCTTCAATAATGCAAGTTTCGCCGATGAGCACATCTTCTAAAGTTCCTTGGTTATAGATATGACCCTCTAATACACCACCATTGACAGTACTACCAACTTTTACTGTTGTTTCTTTTAATGTGCCTTGGTTATTGATTGTGCCAGACACTTCGCCACCACTTAGCGTCACATTAGGGCCAATAGTAATATCGCTAATTGTGGTTTGATTAACACAATCTCCACTAATAATATGAGTTGATGTATTGTTACTGCATTCACCTGCATTATTAGGCTGTGTGGGGTTAGTTGGTGTCGTTGGGTTAGTTCCAGGATCAGTGGGATCAGGCGTTGACGTATCTTGAACGAAAATGGCTTGGCATTGTTTATCGGTTGTCATAGTGACTTGACCACTAGCATTACAATCGCCTGTCCATTTGCCAAAATGCCAATCTTTGGCTGCATTCATGGATAAGATTAAGGTACTACCACTAGCATAACTATGGCTACACTGAGTACCGCACATGATGCTTGAACCTGTCACCGTGCCTTGACCTTGAGTAGACACCGTGAGTTTGTAATTGATGTTTGGATCAATGGGTGGATTTTCACCTGAGTCTGATAAAAATATAGCCTGGCATTGTTTATTAGAATCCATGGTGACTTGTCCATTGGCATTACAATCGCCGGCCCATTTGTCAAAATGCCAACCCGTTGTTGGTTCTGCAGCCAAAGTCAACGGCGTACCACTGCTATAGGTATTGCTGCACAAAGACCCACAAGTAATGCCTGTCCCTGTCACCGTGCCCTGTCCTGACGTTGAAACGTTCAAGGTATAGGTTTGAGAAATGGGTGCAGACTCATTATCAACAACGATAATTTGAGTTTCTCCAGTGATATAACCTGTCGCAGCTGCAGTCAATGTTACTGTTTGATCACCATCAAACTCGCTATCATCCAAAGCTGTTACTGTAAATGTCGCACTGTCTTGTCCTGTAGGAATGGTCAGTGTGCTTGGGATATTGATTTCTGACGTATCGCTATTAGTTAAATTCAGTGTGATGGCATTAGTAGTGAGATTGCCCATGCGTGTTACAGTGACTGTGGCAGTATTACTTTCCATTTCGTTAATGCTATTGGGACTTGCACTGAGTTGTAACACAACAGTGCCAGTTATAATAGTAAATGTTTGACTGCTGCTATTGGTGCCATCACCACTGTCTTGCAACGTGGCCGTGAGATTTGCAGTGCCTGAATTACCTGTCAAGGTATAACTTAAATCACCAGTTGCTGGGTTAATTGTGGGAATACCAGATAAAATACCACTGCCATCATTATCCACTGCCACTGTAAACGTTACTGTTTGTGAAGTTTCGTCAGGCGCACCTGGATTAATGTCTGTGGCCCAAACATTGACAGTTTGAGCACCTGCCACCGCTAAATGACTGAGGTTAGTTCCCTTGGCAAAACTGGGAGGATCATTGATCGGTGTGATATTCAACGTAATGGTCGCTATATTTGAATTATTGCTTCCATCATTGACTTGATAACTAAAAGTATCCACACCACTTTCATTGGAATTCGGTGTATAAGTAAAGCTGCCTGTACTGGTTAAATTACTTACTACACCCTTGATCGGTTGTGTGGAAACCGTATAAGTTAAAGAGTCATTTTCTGGATCACCTGCAGGAAGTATTTCATCGAGCGGTGTATCTTCGTTAGTCGTGAAAGTGAACTCTGTAGTTGACGCAATAATATTGGCACTTGTCCAAGTCGGTGAATTATTTAACACGCCATGATTTGCGGTGGGACTTAAATCATTGGCTGTTGTGCCTGAACCTTCAGAAAATTGCCAATAACCAATAAGTCCGGTTTCGTTACCCACTAAACTAGTGTAGTAATTATTTTGGATTTCGGATGATGAACGCACTGTATTCCAAACCCGCACATCAGTAATTTGACCTTTGAAATAGTTCGTGGCATCGGGTTTTGAACCAATCCGCAATTTGTAGCCACTACTCGGTGCTAAACTATTGCTACCCGTGCTAGTCGCAGCCAAATCACCATCCACATATAAATCCAGCGTATTACCATTAATCACTACTGCTGCATGGTGCCATTGGTTATTGTCGTAACTTTCAATCGAAGTACTGATAATTTCTTCAGCCACTAGGTTTGCCCTGCCAACGAGCTTAACAGTGCCTATCAACTTTAATGCTAGAGTTTGAGTACCTTCGTGTAAAATCGCTAAATGCTGTGTACTGGTAACGGTGGTTGTCGTTTTAAACCAAAGTTCAAGCGTCGCTTGTCCCCCTAAACTGAAAGCGGTATTGGCTTGAACATTTTGACTGATACCATCAAATGTTAATGCGCTCCCCTGGCCTGCAATGGGAGGATGATTAATATCTGTGGCAGGCGTGGTGGGTGAAGGTGCAGAACGATATTCATACGCGCCAATGTCGCACGTACCATAATTGGCTCGCGGTTCATTGGTTTGATCCAGTGTTTCACATGTCGCACTATCCCCGGCATCAATCGCGGGTGAACCACTTTGTAATTCAATCGTTTGCGTAAAGCCACCATTATTAGCCAAACCGCCCAGTTTAGGGTCAGCAGTGTTTAATGTGCCACAGGTGCCTGTGCCAATCAGATTGGCCACATCCGTTGCCACTGTGCCAGAGTTATCGCAATCGGCTACACTGTTGTTGGACATCAACGTATTTTTTAAATGCAAGATACCTAATGCTTCATTTTTAAACGCGCCTCCCCCGTTGGTTCCAGTGGATGAGTTATTGGCCAAAGTTACATTATTGAGCGTGACCGTTCCGTCGTAATTATAAATAGCCCCACCATTGTTTGCTGCGGAATTATTATAAAACGTACTGTTGCTAATGGTTAACGTGCCACTATTAACATTCTCAATAGCCCCTCCACCAGCAACAGAGGTATTATAGGTGAATGTAGAGTTAGTAATAGTTAATGTATTTTTGTTATTAATTGCCCCTCCATTATCACCACTACTTCCAACTGTATTATTGCCATCAAACCAGCAATTGTTAACGGTTAAGGCGGCTCGGTTTAAAATGCCACCTCCATCACTGTTAAATGCCTCACCTCCCTTAATAGTGAGCTTATTTAGTGTGACATTACCTGCTGTAATTTCAAACACGCGCGTTGTATCATGACCATCTAATTTAATGTTGTTGGATTCGCCATTAACCGTTAAATCTTTGTCAATCACCATTTGAGAATCTAAAGTGATGGTTTGATTGGCTAACGCACTGTCAAAAATGATTGTTCCTGCCGCACAACTATCCACAATGGCTTGTCTCAAAGAGCCCACACCTGTGTCATTTGCACTCGTTACTAAGATACTGGAATGACAACCACCACCCGATAATGTCGTTGCAGAGACTTCATCACTAAGTTCACTCAGTAAATCATTTTGCTGATTTCCGTGTGCGACCGTGAAGGTTTCAACAACAAAATAGTAGGTTGTTGCTGGGCTTAACTCGGTGACAGTAATATTACTTGCACTTTTATCTGCTGTAAGACCTGCTGAAAAAGGATAAATCCCAGGAGAAGTGCCATAAAAAACTTCATAAGAACCACTATCTGACTGATACGAAATGGGCGTCCAATTTACTTTGATTTCTGACGCTGACAACACTGTGGGTACAGACATTTCTGGTGCAATGGTCTGAGTAGCCTCCCAAGCAGCATCTTTTGCGGTAGCTGTCTCTTCTATTTCATCATCCAGTGTATTGTAATCGACGTTAAAAGTACTCACACTGGTGGGTATTTCAGGTATTTGGCCAACTAACTGGTTATTTTCAAGTTTCAGTGTTGTTAAACTGGTTAATGCGCTTAAATCGGGAATTTCACCTTCCAATTGATTGTTATATAAAGATAGCGAAATTAGATTAGTCATATCCTCAATATACGTAGGAGTAGTACCCGTTAACTCATTTTTTCCGAGAAATAAATTGGTTAAATCAAGGTTACTTAAATCTGGAATCGTGCCGGTCAAATCATTATCAACAAAACTGACATATCGCAAATTGGTTAACTCATTTAACCACTCAGGTACATTACCAGTGAGTGAATTGGCACTCAAAATTAAACTTTGCAAATGCACTAAATCCTTTAAATTGGGTACTGTACCGGTTAAACCATGCCCGCTTCTACTTAGTTGAGTCACCTCATTGAACTCATTGCAAGATACTCCCGCCCAATCACAAGGTGTTGTAGTTAATGCCCAATCATTACCAGGGCTATCATTCCAATTTACCCCATCCGTACCCACATAAAGATCAATTAGTGCATCACATTCTGCGATGGAAATTTGAGATTGGGTAGCACAAATATCAATATTAGACGTTTCATAAGCACCAATATCGCAGGTATCGTTAAAGGGACGAGCTATACCTACCTGATCCGTGGGCAAACAAGTGGCATTATCCCCGGCATTAATCGCAGGAGAGCCAGGTAATAACTCAAAGGTATAAGTTGAACCACCATTATCTGTCAGAGAACCCAGATAAGGATCATCACTCACAGCAGGACTACAGGTATCATCTTCAATTAAATTATTAATATTGATACCTGGTGTTGCACCCTCACAATCTTTGCCTGTACTATTAGCTATAATCGTATTTCGCAATGTTTGACCCGATGTTCCTACAAAGAAAATACCACCACCATTAGCAGCGCTATTGCCAGATAAGGAACTGTTATCAATGGTATTTGAACCCAAATCACCTGCATAAATACCACCACCTGAATTCATGGCTGAATTATCAGAAAAAGTACTGTTATTAATGGTTAAGTGTCCTAAACTATAAATAGCGCCTCCACTGACATCAGCGGAATTACTGATAAAGGTAGAATGGTTAACAGTCAATGTCGCTAAATTATAAATCCCGCCACCATAATCTGCAGAATCCCCTTGGGTAATGGTTAATCCACTTAAACTAACGGTTCCTCCATCTACTCGAAATACTTGATACTTATTATCACCACTAATCGTAATATAACTACCTGTTGCATCAATCGTAAGGCTTTTAGAAATAGTTAATTGACTGGTCAAAGTAATGGTTTGTCCAGCAATGCTGGCATCAAAGGTAATCGTACCTCCTGAGCCGACCTGTTGAATGGCTTCACGCAACGTATATTGTCCAGCCGAATAATTACCATCCAAGACATCGCTGATATTATCCACCACCACAGCCTCTGGAAGAACGCTAATGGTGAACGCTTTCTCGACATACACACAGGGACCATAATCAATACTATTAGCTCGGATGCGAATGTTATAACCATCTTGAGTGCCATAATCGAAAACAGCATTGGTTTTCAAATTATTGCCATCAATGGTAAATGAAGTATTATCTGTATCCCCTGAACCGGGAACCAATTCATAAATATAGTCATTAGCAGGTGTTGTCCCCAATGCGCCCACAACCGTTCCTGTTGGTTTATTTTCCTGTATGCTATTATTTGATAACGTCACACCTGTGGGTTTAGAGACAGAACTAAAATCAAAATTATCTAAACCCGTTCCAGCCGTTTCAAAATGAAAAAATACATGATCCCAACCGCTCGGATTTCTCGCATCTGTGCCAACGGGATTTAGATTCAAATTTCTTTCTTGCAAAGCTGAATCAATTTGCCAACTAGGGGCATCAGGAGGATTCTTGTATAAAACACATCCACTGCCTTGATTACTATTCGCTGCAGTATCAATAACCAAACGTGCTTTTGACCAGTTTGCAGGTGCCGCTGACCCATTTTGCCAACTACCTGTCCATAATTTAAAAATACTTCCGTTACCTTTTAAATACAGTCCTACTCCCCACTCATTTGTATCACTTTTAGTAATTTTGCCGTCTAAATTTGTATCGCGACCAATCAAAACATAGCTTCCCCAGTGATTTCTCACAATATCAAAATCAAAAATCTGCACATTCGGGCCAGCAAAGGCGGGTAATACAAAACTTCCCCCACTTGGCCTGGAAGCATCCACACCTGCACTACCCGCAGCATCAGTAGACAACAATCCCTGACTACCATCAAAACCATGAGTGGAGTCGACTTGAATATCAGATGAAGTATTCCATTTTGTTGTGGTCCAGCTGTCCTGTCCATCCAGATTACCTGGAGTCAATGAATTAAAATCATAAGTTACTGCCAACAATGGGAAACTTACACTATAGAAAAGCAATACCGTTGCTATATGTTTAAAAAAAGAGGGGATTTTCATTAATTAAGTCCTTAATCAAGCTTTCCAAACCAATTTAAATGATTGGTATATAATTATTATCTATGATTCATGAAGCAGATAAAGGCTATACCCATGAATTTATTATGGTATTATATTATAATCTTATTAATAAATAAGTAGCATCAAATGAGTCAAATAACAAGTGAATATGAAATTAATAGACAAATTGCTGAATAGGATAAACTAGGAATTATTTAAGATTTCCACGCAAATGGGGCATTACCGTACTTTTACGTTAGAACATATCTGATATTGTAAATTAAGAAGTATAATCATTAGCCTAAAAAATAAAAAGGCATCATTGCTAGAACACAATGATGCCTGTCATTAAAAATGAGGTATATTAAGGATAATAAGTTAAGAGACTCATTAAAAATTATTCAACGTTAACTTAATGAATTACTTCTTCTTACCAGTGTTGCCACCCATTTCACATTTTTCACCAGAGAAGTTTTTACAATAGTCCCGTGAAAAATTCAATAGTTCTTCCATTGCACGTAAGCGGAATTTTTGCTTTTGATGCACAAAAGAAAAAGGCCGTTTTAGAGGTGGATCAAGGCGCACTTGTTTTAGTGTTTTTAGTTGTAATTCTTTTTGAATCGTGGCTTGTGACAAAATAGAAATACCCATGCCTGTCATTACAGCGCCTTTAATAGATTCAGAACTTCCCAGCTCCATGACCACATTAAGATCAGGAATATGCATTTTGTTAAAATGCTCAACAATCACATCCCGTGTTCCCGAACCTTCTTCACGAGAAATGAAGGGATAAGCCGCTAATTCTCGTGGACTAGCTGATTTTTTTGAAGCCAAAGGATGATCGACAGGTACAACCGCGACTAATTCATCCATACAGCAAAGCTCTTGAGAGAGATTTTTATTACCTACTGGCGCTTCAACAACGCCTAAATCAATTACATTTTGTTCTACCATCGATACAATACCGTCGGTATTTGAAACACTTAAACGAATGTTCACATCGGGGTATTTAGCTTTAAAGCTGCCCAGCAAAGTTGGGAGCATGTACTCAGCAATAGTAGTACTGGCACCAATCATCAATAATCCACTAATATCGCCCGTCATTTCCTTGACTGAATTTTCCATTTGAGCATACAAATCAAAAATCTGTTCTGCATATTGGAAGACTTGTTGTCCTACTTCTGTGAGGGTAATACGGTTATGGGTACGATCAAAAAGGCGCGTGTTAAAATATTCTTCAAGCTGACGCACTTGAAAAGTCACTGCGGGTTGGGTCATATGAAGCGTTTCAGCAGCTTTTGTGAAGCTCAATAGACGTGCGACAGTATGAAAAACTTGTAAACGACGATCAGCCATAATAATTTTACTCTTACGGTTCTTAATCAAACTCTAAAATCCTATTAATTTTTATATAATAGTGACTGTAATGGACACTCTTCCACTCCTGATGGCTAGTTTAGAAAAACTAAACCATACATTAATGTTTTTGATTTTTATCATACCATACTTTTTTACTCAATAGAATAAAAAATAATTGACTAATATTCACAACTATTACCAACTATACTTAGTTATTTCAATCTACTAGCCTAAATCAGTCGAAAAAATAAAATCATGGCAGATTGCATTGAAATGCTAAATTCACGTAATTGTTAGCAATAATAGAAGTTATATAGAGCGCTTCATAGCAGCAATTTTAATAGCGAATTGCTCATGAAAAATATGACTAATAAAATGAAATATAGAGTTTTGAATTCAATGATAACTAGTTAGGTAAAGAACTACGGCGCTGATACCCTTGGTTTGAAAGGATTAGTAAGCAGCTAAACGAGTTAGCTGCTATCACTTCATGATCTATTTGGGTAAAATATCGTTGGATATAGTTTTCAGCATCATGTCCAAATCTGGTTCTCAAATATATTTGTGCAGCATAATACAGAATGCCTTAGGGATAAAAATTAAATAACCTCCACAAATTTTCAATCAGACCTAGCAGGTTTTGTTGAATTTCCGTTTCTTAATGTTAAAAACACATATAAAATATCAGTTTTCCTGACCAACGCAAACAATTTTCATAGAGTTTGTGCCACCAATAATACCTTGTAAATCCCCTTTCGTAATGACCACCAAATCACCTTCACTAACTGCCCCTCGTTTTAGTAATTCTTTGATGATAATCTTATTAGCTAGCACAGGATCATGTACCTGAACATCTTCAAAAGGAATGGAATGTACACCTCGGTATAAAGTCACTCTGCGGCGAGTACAAATATCACGGGAAATCGCATAAATAGGAATAGCGGTATTAATACGAGACATCCAAAGAGCCGTTGAACCTGATTCAGTAAGTGCTGCAATGGCATTAATACTTAAGTGGTTTGCAGTATACATAGTTGCCATTGCAATTGCTTCATCAATGCGCCCAAATTGTGTGGCCATTCGGTGATCAGAAACTTGTGTGACAGGTTGTTTTTCAGCTTCACGACAAATGCGATCCATGGCCGTAATTGCTTTTACTGGGAATTTACCTGCTGCAGTTTCCCCAGAAAGCATCACCGCATCTGTACCATCAAACACTGCATTAGCCACATCAGAGACTTCTGCGCGAGTAGGAATCGGGCTTTGAATCATGGATTCCATCATTTGCGTTGCAGTGATGACAACTTTGTTTAAATCCCTTGCTTGTTTAATTAATTGCTTTTGATAGGCGGGTAAGCTGGCATCACCAATTTCAACACCCAAGTCACCGCGAGCAATCATTACTGCATCAGAAGCATTAATAATGCCTTTAGAATTTTTTAAGGCTTCGGCACGTTCAATTTTTGCAATCACCCCACCTTTGCTACCTGCTGCTTTAAATAATTTACGGGCTTCTTGAATATCTGCCGCATCTCTGGGGAATGAAACAGCAAGGTAGTCAACATCCATTTCTGCTGCTAATGCAATGTCTGTTTTATCTTTATGTGTTAACGCATCAGCAGATAATCCACCGCCTTGGCGATTAATACCTTTGCTATTTGATAAAGTACCACCAACCAATACTTTACAATGCACTTGGGTATCTGTCACTTCTTTAACTTTTAAACTAATGCGCCCATCATCTAAAATTAAAATATCATCTTTACGGACATCTTTAGGGAGCTGTTTGTAAGTAATTCCCACTTGAGTTTGATCGCCAGCACCACTTGCTAGCGTTGCATCTAAGGTAAAGGGATTGCCTTCTTCTAATAAAATTTGGCCCTCTTGAAATTTTTCAATCCGAATTTTAGGGCCTTGTAGATCAGCAATCACCCCTATTTCTTTGCCATAAGCATCAGCACAAGCACGAATAGCCTCAACTCGACGTCGATGATCATCTGCAGTTTGATGAGAAAAATTTAAACGCACTAAGTCAATACCGGCTTTTACAAGACGGTCCAACACTTTAGGATCATCTGTTGAAGGTCCCAGGGTTGCAATAATTTTTGTTCTTCGGAACATTGGTTGTTTCTCTATAGTTAAAAACGTGTTGCCGCATATTATATACCCCTTCTACTCTAAATTCCTTTTAGATGTGAGCACGCAGAGATTCAACCTAGAGTGAATTTTGACACGAGAAAAGTATCTGCACCGACTAATCCTGGTTTTTATATTTTGCCAGGCGGTGAATCATTAAAACAATGACAAACCCTAAAAACATCATTACCAAGGCATAAGAAACTTGTTCAGACCAACATTTAGGAAATACAGGCTCGGAACCAATTAATTTTTCTTTGCCATGAATCATTTGATATAGGCGCACTTGAAAAGGCCAAATTTTCCATAAAGACCCAATCAAAATCCCGATAATGATGAGCAACATTTGTCTGTGAAAACGTGCAAGTAACCAACTGAGTACGCGGCTAAAAACCACTAATCCAGTTAATGCACCCAGCCCGAAAGGAATTAAGACGGCAAAATTAAAATGACCGATGGCATTCAACACCGTGTCATACTTATTCAAAATCAATAAAATAAATGAACCTGAAATGCCTGGCAATAACATCGCAGAAATGGCTAACATCCCGCTTAGAAAAATAAACCATAACGCATCTGGCGTATTCATTGGCACGAGCGTAACGACTAAATAACCAAGTAAAGTGCCTACTGCTAATAATAAAAATGATGTACTATCCCGTTTACCAGTTTCGGGTAATAACACAACAATGGACCCTATAATCAATCCAAAAAACAAACCATAAACGACTTCAGGATGGCTATGCAATAGTTGAGGCAAAGGAATGACTCGAGTAAAAAATAATACAGCACATCCAATACCTATCAACAATGGAATCAGAAAACCCAAATGTGGACGTTGCACGGCTGGCTTGATTTGTAACGTAACGACCTGTTTGAGCCAAATATTGTCGAAAGATTTAATGGCGGCTAATAATTGTTCATAAATGCCTAAAATAAATGCCATTGTACCACCACTGACACCTGGAATGACATCCGCTGTGCCCATACAAAAGCCTTTAACGCCTACGATAATTTTGTTCATCATGGGTGAGTTACATCCATTAGTAGTGATCTTGCAAGTGTTGCATCTTGTTCAATTTGTATTTTTAAAGCTGCAAATGAAGGAAATTGTCTCTCTTCGCGAATTTTTTCAACAAATTCTACTTCAACATAGTGACCATAAATAGTCTCGTGGAAATCAAATAAATGTACTTCCAATAATAAACGCTTACCATCAATCGTTGGACGAGTACCAATATTCGCTACGCCTGGTAGTGGATAATGTTTAATGCGATGTACTCGAACAGCAAAAACGCCAGTCATCGGTGAAATAGGTCGATGCAGGGCAATATTAGCAGTTGGAAAACCAATTTCACGGCCTTTTTGAGCACCATAACGCACTTTTCCGCATAAACTAAAAGGATGGCCCAGTAAATTTTGTGCCATCTTTAAATCCCCATGGACTAACGCTTCACGCACACGAGTACTGCTGATACGTTGTTCTCCTAATTCATAGGTATGTTGCTTTTCTAAGCTGAAATGGTATTGTTGACCCGCTTTCTGTAAGATTTTAAAGTCACCTTGTTGTCTTTTTCCAAAACGAAAATCATCTCCAATCACCATATGTTTAATATTTAATCCCTGCACTAATACCTGTTGAATAAAATCTTGTGCTGATAGACTTGCTAACTTTGCATTAAAGTGTAAACAAATGACTTTATCAATATGGGGCATGAATTTTAATTTCTCCCTTAAGCGCGTTAACCTTACAGGTGCTTGGGTAGGAGCAAAAAACTCTTGGGGTTGTGGTTCAAATATAAGGGAAACGGTGGGTAAATTTAAAGTTTGAGCACTTTTTATTAATTGCTGTAACACTTTCTGGTGCCCTAGATGGACGCCATCAAAGTTACCAATTGTGATAGCACAGCCTGTTGGGTAAAAGGCTAATTTTTGAGGATTGCGAATAAATTCCATTGATTAAACTATATTTCTTTGTCACTGACCGATGCTAACATAGTTTAAACCATACTTCTTCCATTTTAAATATTAGTATTTGGGTGGGAACATGTACCTACTTTTGTTAATTGGTAAAGATACTACTGTACTACCAAAAGAAGAGTGGAAAGACGAACATCACAAAATAACAAGAGTTTCTGATATTATTAATAAGCTAAAAAATGCTATTTCAAACATGAGCTATCTTAATTTTTAGTGATCATTGTGATAACTATGGTATTTACTCAAATTACCCAGATGAATATACATTAGGCCTTTACAACTGAATTATTCTCAAAAAATTGAAATTTGAGGAACAGTATTTATCCAGTCGTTCAGAATGTATTTGGCTCAGATAAGGATTGGATTGGTAGCCTGCGAAAATTCAGCGAAAGTCTCATACCTACCATTCCCCAATCAATCACTGTTTTAGGAGAACATAATGCTGCAATGGGTGCATATCGCCTACTTGACTTTAAGTTTATTATTATTGCCGAACATCAGCTATGCCAGTGGAGGTGAAGGTGAAACACTGTTACAAGACATTGGTTTTAGTATTCTAGCTGCAACAGTATTGGCTTATTTAGCCCATATGATTAAACAGCCCATGTTACTTGCTTATATTCTTGCAGGGGTTGTCATTGGTCCCATTGGATTTGGTTGGGTTGAAGATCAAAAAAATATCGAAACCATTGCAGAAATGGGTTTAATTTTATTGCTATTCATGATTGGATTAGAGCTTGATTTAAAAAAATTAAGAGAATCTGGAAAATCACTTATTTTTACTGGAATTTTACAATTTATCTTATGTGTCGCAATGGGATTAGGCTTTTTCTACTTACTAGGATTTACAATTGGTAGCAATGAAGCTTATGAAGTATTAGGTGTCCCAATTCAAGGTGGAGAATATGATTTACTCTACCTAGGTATTTGCATTGGTATCAGCAGTACCACCATTGTAGTCAAATTATTATATGAAAAGTTTGAGTTAGACACATTGGCAGGTAGAATTACCTTGGGTGTGTTGGTTTTTCAAGATATTTGGGCTATTGTCGTATTAGGTATTCAACCTAATTTAGCAAACCCTCAAGTTTTAGACATTTTATGGTCTTTTGTGAAAGGTGGATTATTAGTTATTTTTAGCCTTTTCATCAGTAAATACGTGTTAGGGATAATTTTTAAACAAATGGCTAAATTGCCAGAATTAGTACTCGTTGCCTCATTAGGTTGGTGTGTGTTTGTCTGTGGTTTGGCAGGTTACCTTGGATTGTCGCTTGAAATGGGGGCATTAATTGCTGGTGCAGCTATTTCCACTTTTCCATATAATTTAGACGTTATCGCAAAGATTGTCAGCATTCGGGATTTTTTTATCACCTTGTTTTTTGTTGGTTTGGGGATGCAAATACCGGCTATTTCAGAAAATATGGGCTTAGTTGGGTTGGCGCTTATTGTGTCAGGTTTCTTAATTATGACTCGTTTTCTATCTATTTTTCCAATTCTCTATTTCCTCAAAAATGGTCATCGCACTAGTTTATTACCCGCCATTAACTTATCTCAACTCAGTGAATTTTCATTGGTTATTGCCAGTTTGGGTGTTAATGCTCATCATATTCATGACGATATTTTAACGATTATTACTTTTACATTTGTTATTACTTCCGTCGTATCAACTTACATGATTAAATATAATCACTCACTTCAAGGTTTTTTAAGCCACTTATTTACTAAAATTGGTTTTAAAGATATTGAAAATGCGCCTCAAGATGAAACAGTCATCAAGGGTAAAGAAGTAGCACTGCTGGGATTTTTTCGAGTAGCCAGTTCACTGATTAAAGAAATTGAAGACCTAGACACTGAACATGCAAAGGAGTTTAAGCAAAAACTGGTGGTGGTTGACTTTAACCCCGTTGTGCATCAAAAGTTACAATCTCATGGTATTAAAGTAGTTTATGGTGATATTGGCCATTTAGAAACATTGAATCATGCAGGGATTAAAGAAGCCAAAATTGTCATTTCCTCTATTCCAGATACTATGTTAAAAGGCACAGATAATTTACGCATCATTCAAAAAATTCAACGACTTTGTCCACATGCCAGAATCATAGTAACTGCAGAAAGTGCTTCTCGGGCTTTGAAAATGTACAATGAAGGAGCTGATTTTGTTGTATTACCAAGAATTTTAAGCGCTAAACAGTTGTTGGATGTACTTACTTTAGTCGTGCATGATGAAAAGAAAGATTGGTTACAAGAACTAAGAAGTAATGAAATTACTCATCTTACCAGTCATGAGGAAATTATTAGCTAATTGATGAAGTTATGCAAGCAATAAACTACTGGTAAATATTTAGGTGCACATGCTGGTCGGTTTTTTTAACCCCGACCACAATGTTTTTATGCTTGTAAAATGTGGCGGGAGAAGGCTGCAAAACTTACGTCGAACGAGGCTTAATTTTGTAATTTACTTAATAGGTTACGTGTCATTAATCCTATTTTGCCATCAATTTTAGCCTTAATAATTCGTTACCTGTTTTTTCATGAACTTTTTCACTTAACAGTTCCAAATTATAATTGGAATAAAATTTTCGTCCAAGAGCGTTAGCCTTAAATACTTCAACTTCGAGGTCATCATGTAATTCATAGGCTTTATCCATTAAAACCCTGCCAGCACCAGTACCGTGGAACTTTGGCTGGACAAATAATCCCCCAATTTCATTACCAATTAACGCGATGAAGCCAATCACTTGTCCATTTTGTTCAACAACCCACGTTTCTGCATTTGGCAAATAAATATTTGGAAGGTTGTAACGTTCTCCTTCCATAAATTCACTGGTTAAGAAAGGATGGGCGATTTTTGAGGCATTTTCCCAAGTAGACAAGACATCGTTTAAATCTTTTTCTTCATATTTACGAACAAGACGTTGCATTGGTTTAACACCTATTAACAGAATAATCCCCACAGTAATCTAGCAGGACAGAGTTTTCAACTCTATCCTGTAAAACACTCCTTAGAAATTAATGAAAACTGGTTTGGGTGCTAGGTCTTCAGGTTGAAAAGGCACAACCTTTGAGTAATCACTCACACTGCCACCTGGTGATAACTCTTCGTGGTAAGAATATAGTAAAAGCAATGACTTGTAGTGAGTATTACGAAATTTCCCAATATAGTTGAAACATGCTGTATTCCCATTACTACAACGTTCAATAGGATAGTTAACCCAAATACCTTGGAATTGCTCTTCTTGGGGTTTGACTATACGTCTGAAGTAAGCACTAGGGTACCTAACGTACCTTTCATCTCGATAAAACACATTTGTCTTTTCTTTGTTACTCAAGAAAGCAACTCTTAAGTAAGTTCCGGGAAATAATACTGTCGTTGTGACAATAGGGGATATGTAAGGATTATAGGTATCACCAAAGCGCAAGTTAATGTTGTTATAAGGTGTGGCTGTAATATCAATCCCATGTTCTTCCAGTCGTTCAAAGAGTGAAGGAGTAGTTGCCACCACTTCATCTGGATATATAATACCGTCAATCAGTGTATGATCTCTCATATTGATCGCACTGAAAAAGGTAGGTTCACTGATATCTTTGTAAGCAACAACGGTAGCTTCATCATTACCCAGTTGACCTTTGTACACTACTTGAAAAGTGAGATCGATGGCGTTAAGGGGGATGGGGTTGGCAAAATTGAAGATTATGTGCGTTTCCTCACCTGCATTTAAGCTTAGTGTTTTTTTGAATGAGGTGGTGACTTTTTCTTCTCTTTTCCAGGAAGGAGGCAAGTTGGTGGTGTTAAAGTTACCGGAAGAGTTATTCCATCTGTTACGTTCCCACTTGCTTTTACAACCATTCCAACGGGCGGTTTCACTTGCATGTCCACCTGTTAAATCAGGTTCGTAACACTCGTCTTCATGGTATCTTGCGACCAAGACAATTTCCCCATCCATCATATTTTGAGGGACGCCATCAATGTCAGGGGTCATGTTTTTGACTTTCATTTTGACTCTTTTGAAACCATCGCCGATTTGGTTAACAACGGCGTGGTCAACAATGGCATAAACACCGTCTTCGGGTAGGTTGATTTCCAGTTTGCCTCTGAAGAAGTAGTCAAGTAAGCCAGCAGAGTAAGCCACTGCGCGTGGAATGAGGAATTGATGGGCTGCGTCGAAGGTAAAACGGTTGAGGGAATATTTTCCTTCTCGACAGACTTCTTTTTCATTCAGTGCGTGATCTTCACAGACGAGGTAGTTATCAAGGTCAGCGTTGAAAATGGAAAAACCCGAAGCTCTTGGATTTTCAACGACGTCTCCTGAGTAGTTGTCTTCAATCGTGTTACTGACAAAATCAACTGTGGCGGGTCTGCCTTGGTATTCCCCTAATTTTCCGATATATCCACCAAGATCATCAGGGCCTCCTTCTTCAACCCATACGTCAGGTACAGATTGGCCAACATGTTGATAAAGTTGTTGGATGGTATAGGTTGTTTTAACAACTTCCCCTTTTTGATTAGTTTTGGGCACAGGGTTAGGGTAGTCAGCAGTGTCAAAGTTGGTACCTTGTGACACAAAGTTACGATTGGTAAAGTCTGCTAACCCTTTGTCATCTTCAGTTGTCCAGAAGTCGTAGGCACGAGGGAACACAACTTTGGGGTAGGGTAAACTTAGAAGTACTTCTTTATCAGGAAGCTTGTTGTATACCGATGGGTCTTGCTGAGATTGCTCTTGAGTTTGTCCTTCTCGTTGCTTAAACACTTGTTCTGTGTAGGTTTCATACAGACTTACCGCCCCAAAAACAATATAACCCCCATGAGAGTCTCCACGAACATGAGGCATACTTGCCATGTCTTGTACCAAATGAAGCACATGACCTAGTGCATAAAAGGTTTTAGCCAGGTATTCTTCCCGCTCTTGTGGCGTAGGTAAAGTCATTGCCTGATATAAATAATCAACCGCATCTTGGAAGGAAAATTCTTGGTTGGGAAACTCATTAGACTTCAGTGCCCACTTTGGAGAAACAGTGTCTGCCAGACTTTGTGGCAATTGTTTTTGTTCCAGTGCCCAATCAGAAGCAGGCTCTCCACTAAGGATGGCATAGCTATAACCTTCATTATTGATGGGATCGTAAAAATGGTTGCGGTAACGAGCAAATTCCTTTGAACGAGTTAGGTCTTCATCTTTGGCACCTTGCTTAAACCAATCTCTAATAGATTTAGTTTCTATGGTTCTGGTTTCTTCCGAATAACCAACTAACATGTCAATAAGGGATTGTATGCCAATCGCAGGTAAATATTCTGTTTCAGGCATAGATTTGTCAGCAGCTTTTATAGAAAAACTACCATGTGACTCACCGTTGTAAGCATAAACTAATTGTACATTTAGTGTACTGACTGTAACCAAAAGTAGTAAGTAATAACATAATTTACATTTCATTTCTAAACCTCGCTAAAAATTGTTTGTCTTCCTTTGAAAAACTATCAATATCTGGAGTACTGGGTAGAATCCATAAGCTTGCTCCCATAGACGCAAGCCTTTGCACTTCTGCACTAACAGCTAATAATAGGCGTGGATATTTTTTCCAATCTTTTGGATCAGAATTATCTTTGGTATTATCAAAAATAGTTGCAAGCCTACTTGCTTGAAGCTCAATACTCATATCTTCTGATAACGGTTTAAGTCGATATGGTTGTCGGTATCCACTCACAAATCCTGCTAAATAGCCAGATTTAAATCCATATAGACCTGCTCCTTCAGGTGCTCGAGTAAAAGGATTTCGTAAAGCAAGTCCTGATGGAATAGTGAAATACCCCTGACTGTCAGTAATGGCTTCATAAACACGTAATCGTTGATCAAGTCCTGTATCACCAAAGCCCACACCACCAGCTTCCCATATAGCAATAACAATCACTTTTTCAAGCGGTTGACCTGTTTGTTCGTCAATAACTTGTCCTCTAAATCCACTGGCAAAATAGACAGGTGGAGCACAGGCTGTCAGCGATAACATCAATAGCAAAAAGTAGAGAAATTTATATTTCATCTTTAAACCTCTCTAAAAATTGTTTGTCTTCTTCGGAAAAACCTTCAATATATGGAATGAATGGAAGGTTTGATGTAACACCCATAGACATTAGTCGTTCTACTTCTTTACTCACTGCCAACACCAAACGAGGATATTTCTTCCAATCTTCTGGATCATGACCATCTTTGAGAGTATTAAAAACAGTTGAAAGCCTACTTGCTTGAAGTTCAACACTCATATCTTCTGACAAAGGTTTAAGTTGATATGGTCGTCTATGCCCTCTTACAAAACCGGCTAAACAACCTGGTTTAAATGCGTGCAATGTTGCACCTTCTGGAGACCTAGTAAAAGGATTTCTTAAAGCAAGCCCTGAGGCAATTGTGAAATACCCTTGACTGTCAGTAACGGTTTCATAAACACGTAATCGTTGGTCAAGTCCTGTATCACCAAAGCCCACACCACCTGCTGTCCATACAGCAACAACAATTACTTTTTCAAGCGGTTGTCCTGTCTGAGAATCAATAACTTGCCTTTTAAAACCTTTGGCAAAATAGACAGGTGGAGCACAAGCTGTCAGTGATAACATTAAGAGCAATAAGTAGAGAAATTTATATTTCATCTTTAAACCCCTCTAAAAATTGTTTGTCTTCTTCAGAAAAATCTTCTAGATATGGAATATCTGGAAGATGCCATGTTATACCCATAGAAATCAATCGTTCTACTTCTGCACTCATAGCTAACACCATACGAGGATATTTCCTCCAATCTTGTGGATTACTGTTATCAACAATAGAATTAAAAACTTTCGATAATTTCCTTGCCTGGTATTTAGCACTAATATCCTCTGATAATGGAGGGAGTTTAAAAGGCAAATCATCATTTATGAAAAATGTTTTTGCCAAATAGCCCCGTTTAAAAGAACGCAATGAAGGCCCTCCAGGTGATCTTGAAAAGGGGTTTCTTGGAACAACAGCAGCAGGGATTGAGAAGTAGCCTTGTTTGTCAGTAACGGTTTCATAAACACGTAACCGTTGATCAAGCCCTGTATCACCAAAACCTACACCACCTGCTATCCACAAGCCAACAACAATTACCTTCTCAAGCGGTTGACCTGTCTGCGCATCAATAATTTGTCCTTGAAATCCACTGGCAAAATAGACAGGTGGAGCACAAGCTGTCAGTGATAACATTAAGAGCAAAAAGTAGAGAAATTTATATTTCATTGCTTTTTAGCAAGTAAATCTTGCACTCCTTGCCTACATTGCAGATAATCGCCATACACCATCTTCACCCTTGAGGTAATAGACAAAAAACATTTTGAGTTCGCCTTTAATTTCCCGATAAACCACAAACTCAGCCATATCCTCAATAATAAATACTTTACCTAAAGGTGAATAACTGCCTACGATTTCGGACATATGAGGTAACAACGCCTCAAATACCGGTTGATACTTTCTTTGAGCGCTGACTGTTAAATAACTGATGGCCGTTTGTACATCACCGGCTACTAACGCCGCATTCATCTCATCCCACAAATTGCGAATCACCACATCCTCTCTCACAGGTGGCTGCTGAGAGTCTGAGCCAAAATAAAACATCGTTTGTTGCTCACCACTAGGATAGGTAAGACGAAAATCATTGAAACCATCATTATTGGCATCCGCAATTTCAGTCACAATTAACTGATCACTGCTAAGAGGCGACCCTTGAAAAACCTCACTGTCCAATTGAGCTTGATGCGTTTCTCCCTCTAATTCTGCAGAAATATGACCATCATCACCAATCACGATATTTTGATAACCTTCACTTTCCAAATAATCGCGTAGCAGCTCGGTATTGGATAACACACACTCAAAATCAGGCCAGGCAATCCCTTCGACATCATTAAAAGGTGTATCAATGCGTTTGTTGACTAACGTTTCACAACTGGTGATGTCATAAGCATGAACACTCAACTGTTCATCATTGTGAAATCCATAAGCAAATAGACCATCAGGACGTGTTTCTAACGATTCAACCTTTTTAGGCAAATGTTCACACATCGTAAACCAACTATCACTGTCATACATCCATGCCCACAATGTGCTATGTTCAGGTGTGTCTTCTGCCACAGCGAATAAGACATAGCCCAACTTATCCCAAGTTAACCCTTGGATGGCATAGTTTCCAGGCAAAATTAATGTGCCTTTTCCTGTCGCCACATCAATTTCCAATAATCCTTGCTGAGACCATCCCCATAAACTTCCCTCTGGATGAAAAGCAAGGGCAACCACGGTATCAAATCCGATTTCCCCTACCACGGAGATATCCCCTGTGATGGCATCAACCGTATACAGTTTGGCATCAGGATTACCCGAAGAGGCATACAAAACATGCGTGTCAGGATGGATGCTCAACCCTTCCAGGTTATAAGCGCGGTGTTTCTTTCCAAGCGAATTAAGCCGATGCGTTTTTAATCGGTAAGTAAAAAATTGACTGTGTTTTACATTAGCATCATGAACGGCATACACCGTATCACAACGAGCAGGGGACACCGCTTGAGCTTCAAACGGTAGAAATAGGCAAGCACAAAGTGAGTAAATTGGAATTTTTGACATAAACCCTCCAAAAATAAATATAATTAAGGTAACTTAATGATTTTAAAGTTACTTTAATCATTATTAACTATAGTTATAAAAAATATACAGCTAATTACTTTGGAGTTATATAAACTTATTGTCAATAAAAAAATAAATTAATATAAAATATAGTAAATATAATAATAAGTGATAACTTATTCGTTAACTACTCACTATTGGGATAGATAACCCTTCTTTAACACCTAATTTTAAATCTCTCCTTAAAACAGCCACTTAAAAATCAAAAAAATCCCGAGTGGCACTACAATCTTGATACTTGAGTGAAATACAGGGTTATACCACCATTTTTTTCACACCTCCTGGTGCAGGGTTGAGCGCAAGCGCCTGATATAGCTGATGTGTAATAATATGTCATAATATATACATGACTTACCCACTTAAATTTCGCGAAAAAGTATTTGCCACCAAAGACAAGTACAATCTGAGTTTCCAAGAAACCGGTGAGCGTATTGATATTCCAATCAGAACGCTTTTTC
>JADGDF010000343.1 GCA_016745055.1 Thiotrichaceae bacterium
TAAAAAGCCGTAGAGATATTAGAGTAGGAAGTGTTATAGATGATATAATGACGAGTTAGTTACTGAAGATGGAAGATTTGTTATGCGTATTGTCCAAGAAGCCTATACTTTCGATGATGTTTTACTGCTTCCAGCGCATTCGACAGTATTACCCAAACAAGTTATGTTACACACCCAATTAACACGCGAAATTGCACTTAATATTCCACTGATTTCAGCGGCAATGGATACCGTGACAGAAGCAAGACTGGCAATTGCCGTTGCTCAAGAGGGCGGCATTGGGATTATTCACAAAAATATGTCCATTGAGGAACAAGCACGCCAAGTCAAAATGGTGAAGAAATTTGAAACTGGCATCATTAACGATCCCATTACCCTGCCGCCAAATACAAGTATCCGTGAGGTATTGGCTTTGACTAAAAAGCATAATATTTCAGGGGTTCCCATTGTTGATAATGAACAGCTTATCGGCATTGTGACCAGTCGAGATTTACGTTTTGAAACTCACTACGACAGTCCTGTTTCTCTGGTCATGACTCCCAAAGAACGCCTGGTGACAGTTAAAGAAAATGCCAGTCGGGAAGAAGTAAAGAATTTGCTGCATAAACATCGCATTGAAAAAGTTCTGGTGGTCAACGATGCATTTCAATTGCGGGGCCTGATTACCGTGAAAGATATTCAAAAAGCCACTGAGCATCCCTATGCATGTAAAGATCATCATCAACGTTTACGCGTGGGGGCAGCCGTGAGTACGGGCGATGAATCTAAAGAGCGCGTTGAAGCCCTGGTTAAAGCGGGTGCAGATGTCATTGTTGTTGATACTGCCCATGGGCATTCTCAAGGGGTTTTGGAACAAATTCATTGGACAAAACAAAACTACCCTGAAACCCAATTAATTGGCGGTAACATTGCCACTGCTGATGCAGCCATCGCTTTGGTTAAAGCTGGGGCAGATGCAGTCAAAGTCGGTATAGGGCCTGGCTCAATTTGTACTACTAGAATTGTCGCAGGTGTTGGTGTGCCTCAAGTAACCGCCATTAGCAATATTGCTGAAGCTTTGAAAGACAAAGGCGTCCCTCTGATTGCAGATGGTGGCATTCGTTTTTCAGGTGACATATCAAAAGCCATTGCTGCTGGCGCTCACTCTGTGATGATTGGTAGTCTATTTGCGGGCACTGAAGAAGCGCCTGGCGAAGTAGAACTTTACCAAGGACGTTCTTACAAATCCTATCGTGGCATGGGGTCACTAGG
>JADGDF010000065.1 GCA_016745055.1 Thiotrichaceae bacterium
TGTTACTCTAAATATTAACCAGTTTGAATCCAATCAGACAAGGAATTTCTTAAATTGATGCCTATGGGATAAGCGGTAGCGTCATCCACCCTACGCGGGCTAAACTAGATTAACTTTTGACATGCAATTTATCTCGCAGTCTGTCACCCAATAAATTTACTGAAAGTACAACGAGTAATAAGGCAATGCCTGGTGCAAGTACCATATGGGGGGCAACTAACATATAGCTGGTGCCATCGCGAATCATGGCACCCCAAGAAGCTTCTGGTGGTTGTACACCTAAACCTAAGAAAGATAAACCTGCTTCAGCAATAACCACGCCTGCAATGCCAAAGGTGGCTTCAATAATTAAAGGTGCTACCAAAAGAGGCAATACGTGGTAACGTAAAATGCGTACTGAATTCGCGCCTAAAGCAAGCGCGGCTTGAACATGTTCTCGCTGTTTAAGTGATAAGGTTTGTGCTCTGGACAACCTTGCAAATCCTACCCAACCGACAACTGATAAGGCAAATACGACATTTTCTATTCCTGGCCCAAGTAAGCCTGAAAGGGCAATAGCGAGTAAAATTCCTGGAAATGCAAGGAATATATCAATTATTCGGGTGATGACTAAATCAATATAACCACCAAACCAGCCACTTATCATGCCAATCAACGTGCCAATCGTCAACGACACTAAAATAACCCAAAACGCAACTAAAAATGAGGTTTTTCCTCCCATGGCCAAACGATCAAGAATGGGTCGTCCTAAATCATCATAACCTAGCCACTCAATTAGAGAAGGTGGTTGCAAAATATTGGATAAGGTAATTTGTTCGGGATGCAAAGGTAGCCATGTCGAAAATAGCGTTATGCTCAGCCATAATATTAAAATACTTGCAGGGAAAAAAATTTGCCATTTAAACACGATAACGCACCCTTGGGTCTAACCAACCATATAACACATCAGTAAAAGTATTGACCAGAACGTAGCTCAAACTGATTAATAATACACAAGCTTGAACAATGGGATAATCTCGGCGTTGAATTGATTCAATGGTGAGTTGACCAATGCCAGGCCAAGAAAATATGGTTTCAGTAATCACTGCACCACCAAGCAATGTACCTAATTGTAATCCCAGTACTGTGATAATGGGTAAAGCTGCATTGCGCAAAGCATGATAAGTCACTACGGCGTACTCACTTAAGCCTTTAGCCCGAGCAGTACGAATATAATCTTCATGCAATACTTCGAGTAAGGTAGAACGTACCATACGTGCCAGAATGGCCGCCAATGCAGCGCCTAAGGTAAGCGCTGGTAAAATCAGTGAATCCCAACCTTCTCGTCCACTGACAGGCAACCATCCCAGGATTAAAGAAAATAAAATAATCAGTAACGGTCCCATCCAAAAATTAGGCACAGATACGCCGAGTAAAGAAAATGCCATCGCACCTTGATCCCAAAAAGTATCTTTGCGTAAAGCTGCGATACTGCCTAAAGGTAAAGCAATGCAAACAGCAACTAATAAACCAGCCATTGCCAATTCAAGTGTGGCAGGCAAACGTTGCAAAATTAATTCATTGACTTCTGTTTTTGAGTACAGAGATTGGCCTAAATCCCCTTTAAACAAGTTTTGCATATAGTTGAGCCATTGTGCCCACAAAGGTTGATTTAACCCCAAAGCTTCTCTTAATGCTTCCTGATCTGCTACAGCTGCTGTTTCACCCAACATAGCCTCAATGGGATCACCAGGTACTATATGAATAAGTAAAAATACTAGGGTGACAACGCCTAGTATAACAATCAAGGTGCTTAATAATCTGGAAATTAAAAATGTTGGCATAGCTAGATTTCACTTGGGTGTAATTTTACGTGTAACTGTTCAATGCTTGCTTGGATGTCTTCGCTATAAGCCATTAACATTTCTGGTATCCAAGTAATTTCGACATAGCGGTTCATTAATTCTTGGTTTGAATTATAGTGTTCCACAATCCAAACGCCTGCGTATTGGGTTTCCCAAAACATGCTATCACCTAGACTGCGTAATTGTGCTTCAACTTCTCCTTTTCCAAGAAAAGTCAATAATGCATCTAACTCTTCTGGAGAAAAAGGTAAAGAGGTTAAATCAATACTTGTTGATGTATTTTCTGCCAATAATGTGCTAAGTGCCTGGTGAATTTCATGCAAAACAGGTTGTACCTTACTAATACGATCATATTCTACACGGACATCAATTGCTTGCAAACTTGCCATGGAATTTCCTGTTTACCAAGATTGATTATTGAGCAATACCATAGTTTCTTCTCCCATTGCCATTGCATAAATGTGATGTTTGGTTAAATAATTGACCATGTCCTCACGAATGCTTAAAGAAGAAAAAATGGGAATAATAGTCTTATTTTCATATTCAGGAAAATAATCAGGAATGTCAGGCAACGTTTCAATAAACCTATTAATATAATCAATACGTATGGTGGATTTAGTCTCATTAATGATGACATATTCTCCACAAACTGCAATGACATCAAACTCACGGCGCTTACTACGATCCTTTTTATTACGCACCCAACGTCGAATCATGATGTCATCAATTTCATCACAGTGACATAATTCTTTGGCAATACGTGGAATATTGGGTGCTACAATATCTTCAACAATGGTGCCTAATTTATCAGATAGTTCACCCCACTTCTTATTCCAATTCTTACGATCAGCTTCCGCACGTATCCTATCCTCCTCGGCACGTTTTTCATTTCTAGTAATAAGTTCTTCCAATTTAGTAAGAGATTGTTCTTGACGGCGCTGTGCCCTATCACTTTCTAAAATAAGTCGCCCCAACATCACTTCAATATTATCAATGCGTTCTTCATAATCTATTTGCATGAGTAATTTCCGAGTTACCAGTCTAATTATTTAATAATATCATTGTTTTATTTCTTATTGTATTGCGTTGTTAAAACTTTAATATTTCGATTACCCAAACTCAGTGCAGATACAATGAAACACATAGCAAATTAGCTTACCAAACCAGTCAGCAATTTTGCAGCAAAATCACCAAAAATATGTTATGCTTTTGCTACGTTTTTATGAGATGAATGTGAGTATTTATGAAGTTTTTATTTGATTTTTTTCCAATTCTATTATTTTTTGTTGCTTATAAAGTTTACGGTATTTTTGTAGCAACTGCTGTGGCTATTGTTGCTTCTTGTATACAAGTTGGTTGGTTTTGGTTTAAAAACCACCGTGTAGAAAATATGCATCTCATTACCTTAATTTTAATTGTTGTTTTAGGGGGAGCAACCTTAATTCTACAAGATGAAACGTTTATAAAATGGAAACCTACAGTTGTCAATTGGGCATTTGCCATTGCATTTTTGGGTAGCCAATTTATTGGGAAAAAAACGTTTGTGCAGCGAATGATGGAAAGTAATATTCGTTTAAAAACAGATGCCATTTGGCCACGTTTAAATATGGCTTGGGTGCTATTTTTTATAATAATGGGCGTAGTTAACCTTCTTGTTGCCTTTAATTTTAGCACTGATATTTGGGTTAATTTTAAACTTTTTGGGATGATGGGACTAACATTAATTTTTGTATTTGGACAAGGTTTTTATCTTGTGAAATACATAGAGATGGACAAAGACGAAGAAACTCAATCTGTTTCCTCCGACTCAAATTAAGCAGTGAGCAAGGAGTGCAAGATTTATCTTGCAATAATAACATGCACCCCCAGATAATAAAGGCAAGAAACATAATGTTTCCTGCCTACTTCATCATATATACAAACAAATATCGGATTCGCCCGCAAACTCAAAAAAGGTTGCAGCTCCACCATATTCAATCTCGTCAATGAATTCCTTGGTAGAAAATTCAAATAAATCAACTGTCATTTGGCAAGCAACCATTTTAACTTCTGCTTCAATTGATAAATCTCGCAATTCCTCAATACTAGCAACCCCTTTTTTCTTCATTTTTGCTTTCATCATGGTGGTCATCATCCCTTGCATGAAAGGCATAGCTTGCATGAAAACAGGTACTGGCATTGGCATTGGCATTGCTGGATTACCTAAAGAGGTGACTTGCAAATTCAGATTTTTTCTGAGTAATTGCAGCCCATAAAAAGTAAAAAAGATTTGGGTTTCATAGCCTAGCGCTGCTGCAGTGGATGCCAAAATAAAGGGAGGATAGGCCCAGTCGAGACTCCCTTTGGTAGCGATAATTGCGAGTTTCTTTTCATCAGACATAAGGAATGCCCTCCCAAATTTTTAAGGGTTATTTCTTTTTAATTAGAAAATAGTATTTACCATCACCTTCTGTAGATTCCATCAAAGTGTTGCCTGTTTGTTTAGCAAAGGCATCAAAATCTTTGACAGAGCCAGGATCAGTGGCAATAATTCGTAAAACTTGGCTACTTTCAATGGTAGCCAGCGCTTTTTTAGCACGTAAAATAGGTAAAGGACAGTTGAGACCAGTTGCGTCTAATTCTTGGTCAAAATCAGCCATAAAATCTCTCCATGTAAGTTGTGGTTGACGTTAGAAAGAAAACTTTGAATACTACCTTCAAAAACTGTTTACTCTATATTAAGTAAGCAAATTTAGGCAAGGCCACTTTAGTAATTCAAAGTATTCTTATATACTAAAGTACATTTTTAAGCAACCCTGTTATCATACAAAAAATAATAATCGCTCATTTTCAATTGGTTATAAAGACATGGATTTCTTACCTATTTTCTTAAATTTACGCCATCAACCTTGTTTAGTTGTTGGTGGTGGCGCAATAGCGCATCGTAAAGTGGAATTATTGTTACAAGCACATGCAAAAGTCCATGTAATCGCACCACAACTCAACTCACAATTTGAATCATGGCTCAAAGCCAACCACATCACTTACTCTCCAGAACGCTTTCAGTTAACCGATTTAGCTGGTTATCGTTTAGTAATCGCAGCGACAGATGACAAAGCAGTCAATGCCAAAGTGTCTGAATTGGCACAGCAAAAAGGTATTCTGGTGAATGTGGTTGACCAACCTGAGTTATGTAGCTTTATTATGCCTTCAATCATTGATCGTTCTCCAGTTCAGATAGCAATTTCTACGGGTGGCGCATCCCCTGTACTTGCTCGCTTACTACGCACTAAATTGGAAACTTTAATTCCTGCCGCTTATGGTCAACTGGCCAGCTTTGTCGCAAAATGTCGCGAACGGGTCAAAAAACAGTTACCCATGAAAGCACGCAAACGGTTCTGGGAAAATATGTTACAAGGGCCAATTGCTGAAATGTTATTGGCTGGGCATACCCAGAAAGCCACACAGGCCTTTGAGGAATTATTACAACAACCAGAACATCAGCAACCATCAAAATATGGGGAAGTCTATTTAGTGGGAGGGGGGCCTGGTGATCCGGATTTATTGACTTTTCGTGCATTGCGTCTAATGCAGCAAGCTGATGTCGTGGTTTACGACCGTTTAGTATCACCCGAAGTGCTTAATTTAGTCAGGCGCGACGCAGAAAAAATCTATGTAGGTAAAGAGCCGACCAATCATCCTGTTCCTCAAAAAGAAATTAATCAAATTCTTAGCGAACAAGCCAAATTAGGTAAGCGGGTGCTACGTCTCAAAGGGGGTGATCCTTTCATGTTTGGACGTGGTGGAGAAGAAATCGAAACTCTGATGGAAGAAGGTATTTCTTTCCAAGTCGTTCCGGGCATTACAGCCGCTTTGGGGACTGCTGCTTATTCTGGTATTCCTTTAACTCATCGTGATTATGCGCAAGCTTGTATTTTTGTTACGGGACATTTAAAGGACAATACTACAGACTTAAATTGGCAAGCTTTAGCACAACCTAATCAAACAGTGGTGGTTTATATGGGCGTTAGGGCTATTCCAGAAATTTGTCAACAATTGATTGCACATGGCTTGCCCGCAGATAAACCTGCTGCGTTAGTTAACAAAGCAACAACGGCTGATCAGTTTATTTTAAAAGGAACATTAGATACGCTACCAAAACAGGTAGAAGAAGCCAATATTAAACAACAAAGTATTGTCATTATTGGGGATGTGGTTAAATTACACGATAAGCTGGCTTGGTTTGAGCCTGCACCCTAAATATACAGGTCATGTCTGCTCCTTATTTGATCCCATTGAATATGACGAAGAAATATAATTAAACAAATTAAATGCCTCAACTGTATGAATCTGGGACATTGTAATGGAAAGATACTAGGCTATACTGTAAAAATGAATTTAGTGACAAGTTATTACTTGTAGAAAAACGGGGCTAAAGACCACATGAAGTGATATTTTCATGGATATAATCTATCCACAGCTTGTTACCGATGATAGTTGGATTAAACAAGACTAGAATACTACGCGTTTAGTTGGTCGTACTTAGTGTTCTATGTTTTGAACAGGTCTTTCTTAATAAGCCTTAAATCTGATGAATGCTATTGAGAGATTCTTCAGGAAAAAGGTTTTGTTATCAATATTAACAAGCTTATGATGACTTCATTGCTGCATGCCCTGTTTTTTCCTTAATTCATTGGAGTAAACCACATTATTAACTTTGGTAATAATGAAATATTTTCCAACAACACCATTTATTAGAGGTAATCGTACTATGCAGTACAATCTTACTCGAATAAGTCGAGTTCCACGTTTTAAACATCTTGTTGTCCTATTTGTCTATATGCTCGTCGCAGTGTCAAGTTCTGTTTACGCGGAACGTCCCAATTTGCTCGCCAATCCAGGCTTTGAAACTCAACCGCTTGATCAAGATTGGAGTATGTTTGGCGGCAATGCAGGTACACTGAGTTCTAGTAGCGTTGCTCACTCTGGCAATAGTAGCGCCAAAATTAGCAATCGCACGGCATTTTATGCAGGTGCCAGCCAAAGCATTCTTGGTTTGTTAACTGCGGGTCAAACTTATGACATCAGTGCTTGGGTACGATTAGCTAATCCTGTTGTTTTTGATATTAGCGATAATGCACAAATGGATAGCATTAAGTTTCAGCTCAATATCAAACAAGCAGATGCATCTGGTACCCAATATATTAGTATTGATACCAGTGCTTTTGAAAATTCCAACGATTGGATCAAATTGTTTGGGCAATTTAAATATGAGCCAAACGGCACGGTTAATACGCTGGACTTTTATGTTCACGGCCCAGATGCAGGAATAGATATTTTGATTGATGATGTGGCTATCCATGCACCTGTATCCTACAGTGTGACGCCACATACCAGCAATGATTTTGTGCGAGCACAAGGTCATCAATTAGTGGTTGGCGATACTAATACACCTATCCGCCTAATGGGTGTTAACTTCAATGCTTATGGTGATGAAGATCAAAGTGCTGAAGCTGTTTTTAATGAAAATAACTATGATGCGATAGATTATCAGCGCGTCGCTGATATGGGTTTAACCGTTGTTCGCTTGGATTTATGGTGGAAGCTGTTTGAAGATGAAAACACACCTTATAGCTACCAACAAGCCGGCTGGGATTGGTTAAATAAAAACATCAATTGGGCACGAGATGCTGGCGTTTATCTCATTCTTGATATGCATGCTCCCCCTGGTGGTTTTCAGGGACCTGGCTATAGTGGCAACTTTTGGAACAATAGTGCTCTAAAGTCTCGTACCAAAGCACTGTGGTCAGAAATTGCCCAACGTTATAAAAATGAAATCGTGATTGCTGCCTATGATCTGTTTAATGAACCGGCCCCCCCAACGACAGATCAATTAATCACTTACACCCAAGAACTCGTTAATGAGATTCGATTAGTTGATAGCAATCATCTGCTGATTGTTGAAACTGACTACGGCGATGAGCAAGCAGGACCTTTCTTAATTAATGATCCGCTTAACAATGTTATGTATGATTTCCATCAATATGCACCTTGGCAACATAGTGCTGCTTTGGGTTATCATTACGGTTACGGTGATTATGGCGTGATCTATCCGGATGCAAATGGTTATATTCACCCTTGGAATTGGGTCTATGACAGTTTAAGCGAAAACAATTCAATTTCTACTGGTACGAGTAATTGGACTTGGTATGAAGGACAGTTATTTACCCCGCCCAATACAAATATTTGGGGTGCCATGCCTGTCTTAGTCTCTAATGGTAACAGTGGTACCGTGTTACTTGATGATTTTGTGGTAGATGAATTTGATGCTGTGGGTAATTTTGTCCGCCGTATTCATCATATAGATCCTGACCCAAAGCCTAACGACTGGTGGATGTTGTATGAAACACATGCTGCTCGTGCACCATTTGTATCTTATACCAGTGATTGGAAAGGTATGTCACTTGAAGCCAGCAGTAGTGGTAATAAAGGCACTTCCAGCACTGCGCATCTTGGTAATAAATCTTTAAGCCTCAGTTCAACTAATGGCAAATATGCTATTGGTAATGAAAAACTTAAATTCTCTGTCAAACAGGATCATCAATACCGTATCAGCGGTTGGGTTAAAGGCATCGGTGTAGCAGGTTCTGGTGCTAATCTCGCTTTACGATGGATGGGTTTCAAATCTTGGGATACACCCGCAACCTTTACCAAAGCGTCTTTAGAAACAGGCTTTTTTGATAATGATGGATTGCAGTTCTATATTAATGCCAATGTACCGGTTAATATTGGAGAGTTCGGCACTGCAGTTGCTAACTTTCAAGATGGACGCGGCGGTTTAGCTTGGGTATCAGATATGTTGGATATCATTGATAGCTATAGTATTAATGCCCAGTATTTCCATTATCACAGTGCTCCCTGGGGAATTTATTCCAATGTGTTTGGTTTCCCTAATGCCAGCCATTACAATGCTGATCTTGCCAACTTATTTGCTAGCCGCAACTATCGCAGTGGTGGTGTTGACCCTATTCTCTATAGCCTGAGTGTTATCAATGGTAGTGGAAATGGTGATTATGTGGAAGGTACCCAAATCACTGTTACAGCGGATACTGCCCTGGCTGGACAAACATTTGATGTCTGGACAGGTGATACCGCAGCATTAGCTGACTCAACTCAAGCTTCCACCACAGTCACTATGCCAGCAACAGCTGTTACGTTGACAGCAACCTATAAATCTGTTGCACCAGTTGTGTTTACATTGAATGTGAATAGTGGTAGCGGAGATGGTGATTATGTGGAAGGCGCTCAAATCGCTGTTACAGCGGATACTGCCCCGGCTGGACAAACATTTGATGTCTGGACAGGCGATACTGCAGTATTGGCTGATCCAACTCAAGCTTCTACCACAGTTACTATGCCAGCAACAGCTGTTACGTTGACAGCAACCTATAAATCTGTTGCACCAGTTGTGTTTACATTGAATGTGAATAGCGGTAGCGGAGATGGTGATTATGTGGAAGGCACCCAAGTCACTATTACAGCGGATACTGCTCCTGCAGGACAAACATTTGATGTCTGGACAGGCGATACCGCAGTACTAGCCGATCCTAGTCAATCATCAACTACCGTTACCATGCCAGCAACAGCCGTTACGTTGACAGCAACCTATAAATCTGTTGCACCAGTTGTGTTTACATTGAATGTGAATAGCGGCAGCGGAGATGGTGATTATGTGGAAGGTGCTCAAATCACTGTTACAGCGGATACTGCCCCAGCTGGACAAACATTTGATGTCTGGACAGGCGATACCATAGTATTGGCTGATCCAACTCAAGCTTCTACCACAGTTACTATGCCAGCAACAGCCGTTACTTTGATGGCAACTTATAAAACGGTGACTCAAACGGATGGCACTGATTTACGCATAAATCTCTCTAGCAATAAAAGTCAGTTAGCCGTTGGACAAACGATTGAATTTACTTTCGTTACTGTCAATGATGGCCCCGAGAATGCAACTGGCGTGGAAACAGTGATGTTGTTGCCTTTTGATGCAGAATGGGTTTGGGGTTCTAGTGGTTGTAGTTTGAATCAACAAGCGGGTGAAATTGTTTGTGACATTGGAGCTATTGGTGAGGGTAACCAACGTACTCGTCAAGTTGGCCTACGTGCTCAAGAAAGCTGGGATACCACAGTAGAAATGAGTGTTGGCGGGGATCAAAATGATTCTGACTTATCCAATAATACAGCTTCAGTAGAACTGAGTGTTAGTAGCGATGCAGATATGCGTGTGACTATCACGAAATCTTATCCAAGTGGCAATCCTAAAGTGGGTAGAGTAGCAAACTATCGCATCCGTACTTATAACGATGGCCCAGCATCTGCACCAGATGCGGTAATGATATTTGAACTCCCAGCAGAAGGGGAGTTGTACTCAAAGCCTTCCAGTTGTAGTCTCAATCAGTATGAAGAAGTGGAATGCAACTTTGGTAATTTGAATTCAGGACAGTATCGCACTCGTACCATAGGGGTTCGCATGTTAGAAGCAGGTACAAATATGGCTCAAGCATCAGTCGAATCTGACGCTGCTGATGCTGATATGAGTAATAATACAGCCAGTTTAGAGGTTATGGTAGTCCCTTAGCTTTAAGATTTTAAAGACATCAACTCAGCTTTTTTGGAGTGCAAAATAAATTTTGCACTCCTTATTCTAAGCTGTTTCAATGTGCTACTTTAACAACAAATCACGCAACCCATTAATCCCATTACTTGCATTTGAAATATAACTTGACATTACCAAAGAATGGTTAGCAAAAATACCAAATTCTGAGCCATTTAAAATCATGGGACTCCAAACAGTGCTCTGGGTTGTTTCCAATTTCCGAATAATTTGTTGTAAACTAGCCAATGCACCTCTTTTTTGTAGCAGATCCTTAAAGTCAATTTCGATAGCACGTAATAAGTGAACCAGTGCCCAACTTGTTCCTCGTGCTTCATAAAAAACGTCATCAACTTTTAACCAAGGCGTTTTGCTTTGAATTTCACTGAATTGAGATTTATTGGTGCTACTTTCTTCTTCATTTGTTTTTGATTGCGATTCACCCAAGCTGGCACTTAAACGTTGTGATAAGCTTTCCAAACGTCTTCCTACAATTTTTAACCAATCGCGCAAATTATCAGCCCGTGCGTAAAACTGTGCTCTGCCAGTGCCCAAATCATTTAAGTAATTTTCTACGTATTCAATACCTGTCCAATATTCACCTTCCGCTGAAGGCACCATCCAAGAAGTGTTGTCGACATTAAACTTAGGATGGGCTTGGGTTAAATCTTCATTTTCTGTATAAATTGTGGGCGCACGGCTAAAGTCATTACGCAAAGCACCAGTAAAATCACGTATTTGTTGTAAAACACCCCATTCCCAGTTGGTAATATTGTCCATAAATACACCTGGTGGCAATTTATCATTGCTTAAATAGCCTCCAGATTTAGAAAGTAATTGGGTTGCTACTTCAATCAAAGTACTGGTGGTAACGTATCCAATGACTTCTGCATGTTCATTTTCTTCAATCCGCATTTGCGCAACCAATCGCACGTCAAAAGGGCCAGGTGCTCTGCTCCACAAAATACTAAATAGTAAGGTTAGTAATAATATGCCACCAACCACAATGGTCAATAATTTTAACCATCCTCCTTCTTGCAGGTTTTCAGGTTCCAAAAATTCTGTGACTTTTTTACCTACCTGTTTCAAACGTTCTTTGTCAACCAATGTTGGGTTGCTGTTTGTGTCAGTCATCCCGTTTTCTCCTTTTTAACGGATTTCACTGAGTAAGGCACTTACCATACGTTCAGCTTGATTACGGTAGCCACTGCCAAATAAATTCAAATGATTTAAAATATGGTACAGATTATACAGATTTTTGCGTACTTTATAACCTACATCCAATGGCATGTGGGCTTGGTAAGCCGCATAGAAATTTTGGGAAAAGCCACCAAATAATTCTGTCATGGCAATATCTGCTTCACGATCACCAAAATAGACTGCAGGATCATAAATAACAGGCTGCCCTTGAGTACTAACTGAATAATTTCCACTCCATAAATCACCATGCAATAAAGAAGGTTTAGGGTGATAATTTGTAAAAAACAGTCCTAAATCGGCTATTAAATGTTCACCTTTCTGCTGCAATTTCCCACGGTGGCCTTGGCTACCTGCCAATTCTAGTTGAAAGCATAAGCGATGTTGTTGCCAAAAAGTGGTCCAATCATTTTCCAGTTTATTGATTTGAGGGGTTGAACCAATGTAATTATCGCGGTGCCAACCAAATTGTGGTTGTATGACCTGGTGCATAGCCGCAAGTTGATGACCAAATTGGGTATGGGCTAAATTGCCTCCGCCGCCCATATCAATGAATTCTAACGCCAAATAAGCATAATTTTGAGTGCTACCACAACAAATAGTTTTAGGCACTTGAATTACTTGAGATTTTTCCATTTGCTGAAGTCCCTCAGCTTCAGCTTCAAACATATCCAAATAACTATGTTGGTTCAGTTTGACAAAATAAAGCTGTCCTTCCCCTTCAAGGCGATAAGTCGTATTGATACACCCACCACCAATGCTTGACTGGTTTTTAATCGTAAAAGGTTGTCCTGTGGCTTCAGTAATATGATTTGCAATACTTTGCCAGTCTATTGTACTGAAAAACATAGTGCATTACTCTTTAAGGGTGATAGATAGCATGAGTGAAAAATGTTTGGGTAAAAAATGTTTTTGAAATAGGCATTGTGGTTGCTAATACCTAATTGCAGTATAGCATTTTCATTTAAAAAGTTGGTTAAGGACAATTGAAAAGTTGTTGGTAAATCCTCAGTGTGCCGAACACTAATAGGGACCCATTTCCTCGCTCCCAAGCTGGAACTCGGTAACAAGAAACGAGAAATTCTAAACGCCAGTTGCAAAAGTGATTAAACAGATTTTTCAATACTAAACAATTCTAAAGGCTGTTCTACGCCTTTCAGTTTTATTTTGCCTATGCTTACCACTGGAAAGATTGTTTGAATGCGTTGAACAACTTCTTGACTGAACAAAATTGGAGGGTTAGGTGATTTGGTTTGAGCCTCAATACGAGCAGCAATATTCACCGTTCTTCCAATTACCGTAAATTCTAACCTGTCTAAGCTACCAATGTAGCCCGCAACAACTTCACCAACATGAATACCTATGCCATGTTGTAATACTGGCAACTTGGATTGTGCACAAGAAGCGTTAAATGTCTCTAGCCCTTGTTTCATAGCAATTGCTGCTTTAACGGCTGAAATAGGACTATCTTCTTCCTGATCTGCAATACCAAATACAGCCATAATTGCATCTCCAATAAATTTATCCACTATGCCATGATGGGAACGAATTGCTTGCACCATTTCGCTGAAATAAGTATTTAAATACTCAGTGAGCTGCTCAGGCGGCATTGTTTCAGAGAGCGGTGTAAAATTGCGTAAATCACACATAAGTACAGTTACTTCACATTTTTCCCCACCCATTTTAAAGGCTTTTTCATTTTGGATATGTTCTCGAATAAAACGTTCTGCAACCTCAGGAGAAACAAACCGGCCAAAGGCTTCCTTTATCCGTTCCCTCAGCCCTAAACCTTTTGTCATATTATTTATATAATGGGCCACTTGACCTAGCTCATCCGAACGTCCAATTCTGAGCGTGACATCAAAATTTCCTTCTCCAATATCGTCTAATCCACGTAAGATATTCTCTGTATCTTCTTTTAATGTTTGCCCCCAATACCAAGCAACAATGAGTGCGACTGTGACTAAAAATGTTGACAGAAAAAGAATTTCAACTGCAACACCTGGTGTAATTACTTTTTCATAAATATAACGCATCACTAAGAGCAGCATGGCAATAGCGGGAACAATAGTAAATACGGTAAAACTTTCTAGCAAGCGTTTGGATAAACTGTCTGAACGATACTGAGGTTGACTTGTTTGTTGGTAGGCGTGAAAACGAAAGTTTCTTTCAAAAAGAGCGTATTCCAATTGAGATAACATGCCTGCCCCTAAAGCCCAATATCCAGTTAATAGCTTTATATGACTTGCCCACGGAAAATCAGGGTAAATCACTGCATGGACAAACATGGCAATAATACCTGCTATTATCCATGACAGAACAGAGATGTAAAAACCAAATCGTGTGAATGATATTTGAGGCAGTGTAGGTATAAAAAAGAGCAATTCTCGCAACAATAAATGAAAAAATGTCACGATACTTAAACTAGTCGCAAGCTGTATTGTCGTTAACGAATCAATGAATGGACAAACAAGTCGGCCATAAATACCAAGAAAAGTAATAGCAAATAGTACGATTAAATGTAATTTTAATCGTTGATGGAATTTTACGACTTTAGCAAGTGGAGGATTTTGGAAGTATGCCATGTATTTTTTAAATGTAACCAAGTTAATTAAGAATTTTAGCAGGAAAATTTGGGAACAGTTTAAATTTTGGCAGTACTAAAAATGGTTTGACCATTTAAAGGAGAAAAGCATTAGTTTAAGTTAAAATTAGATAATTTTTTTAAAATTCTACAGCTAATAATGTGAACTAAACACCAAGAAATTAATCACATAAAATAAATATATAGACGGTTTAATTAGCGTTTTATTCACATTAACTTGTCAGATTTCCCATCTAATTTTGTTAAACTTCAAGTGAATTTAACCAACTATCATGTTGATTACAAACACTTAAAGCATAGACAATACCAGAATAATTGTTCAGTTCGTATTCAGACACAGGGGCTTTTTCCTGGATTGGATCGAATGAATGTTCGCCAAGTAACTTAAAATCTTTATCAAAAAGCACATGCTTCACGATGTAATGCTCATAATCTTTCATTTCATGCGGTGTGACAACACGTACTTTGGTCACACTTTCAACCACAGTTTTCTCAACATTGGGCACATGCCCTGCCACTTTTTTGGCCCAACGACCTGGCTTGTCTTGCGTGTAAAATAAACTCCCTGCCAATGGTGAAGTTGATGGATCAATCGTCACTTCAGCCGCGAGTCCTGCCAAGGGTAAACTACTTGCAATACACCCAACACCCGTTATTTGCATAAATGTTCGTCTATTCATTGAAAATCCCTTATAATAGTACAAAAATTAATTTAATATTATACAACACAGGATATTTGCCTGACTATGATTATTTTGCCCATAAACCTATAATAAAGCTTATAGTTAGTCTAAAAATAAAAAGTTATTATGTGACTGTAGATTAGCTTAGGTCTAAACTTATAGTTAGAAGTATTTTTTCAAAATCTGTTGTGTTGCGACGTAAGGACACAAAATTCTCCATACCATAATGGCATAAAGTAGCGCAGGAGATTAACTATGAACATCGTGATGATTGCCTCTGAGTGCGCCCCAGTTGCAAAAGTTGGGGGATTGGGCGATGTTATCTATGGCCTCAGTAGAGAGTTGGCACTACGAGGCAACACAGTTGAAGTCATTTTACCTAAATATGATTGTATGCAGCATAATCATATTCAAGATTTAACAATTAGCTTCCAAGATTTATGGGTGCCTTGGAATAATGGTGCAATTCGTTGTACCGTTTGGTCAGGGGAAGTCCTTGGATTACGTTGTCATTTTATAGAATCACATTCTCAAGAACATTTTTTCAATCGAGGCGGATTTTATGGTTATCCTGATGAAGCCATGCGTTTTGCTTTTTTCAGCAAAGCTAGTCTAGAGTTTTTGCTGAAAACTGAAAAACGACCTGATATTATCCATTGCCATGATTGGCAAGCAGCTTTAGTCCCTGTTTTACTTTATGAAGTTTATCAACAAGCCATGCCTCATCAACGGGTATGTTATACCATTCATAATTTCAGGCACCAAGGTATTGTTGGTGCTGATATTTTAACTGCAACAGGCTTAAATCGCCCTGAATACTACGTACAGCCAGAAAAGTTAAGGGATGATTTCAACCCTCATGCGCTTAATCTCATGAAAGGTGCAATTGTTTACTCCAACTTCATTACCACTGTTTCCCCACAACATGCCTGGGAAGTTCGTAATACAGAACAGAGCTATGGTTTGGGTAACACTTTGCATGCTCACCAAAATAAATTCTCTGGTGTACTAAATGGTTTAGACTACGAAGTCTGGAATCCCAATATTGATCCTTTAATTCCAGCTCACTATAGCGTTGATAACTTACAACCCAAATATGAAAACAAACGTATCTTGCGAGAGCAGTTGCTACTTCGAAAAGATTTTAAGCCCATTATTGCTTATGTTGGACGTTTAGATGCCCAAAAAGGGGTACATTTAATTCGCCACGGTTTGTTTTATGCACTATGGAATAATGCCCAATTTGTACTACTTGGTTCCAGTCCTGAACGCGGGATTAACGACTATTTTTGGCATTTAAAACATTACCTTAATGACAATCCAGACTGCCATTTAGAGATAGGATTTAACGAAGAATTAGCTCACCTCATTTATGCGGGTGCTGATATGTTAATTGTTCCCAGTATCTATGAGCCTTGCGGCTTAACACAGATGATTGGGTTACGTTATGGCACAGTACCCATTGTACGCCCAGTGGGTGGGTTAGCAGATACCGTTTTTGACCGTGACAACTCAGATAAACCTTTTCACGAACGTAATGGTTATATCTTCCAGCAGGATAATTATGCTGGCCTAGAATCAGCGATGAGCCGTGCCATTGGCTTATGGCATGATTACCCTGACGATTTTCACAAACTCATAGACAACGGCATGCGTGCCGATCACTCTTGGAACATTTCAGGTCAACATTACCTGAATATTTACGAATACATCAAATATAAATAGCACAACGCTTTACAGGTTTAGTCAACATGAATATTCAAAACGTGGAAGGAAGTAAACCATGAACACTGAACTGTTTGAAAATATCAATGGTTTACCCAACATTGCAGGCTCAGAAGACAAAATAGAACAAGCAATGCAAGACAAAAAAGGTCAGGCTATTTTTTTACCTGACAGTCAGATTGATTTTGGTAAAATTAAAAGCGCATTTTCTGTGGCATTACACATGCACCAGCCTCTGATTCCAGCAGGAGGGGATGAACTTCGTTCTGCAAAATTGATCAGCAACCTTAAGTATATGATGGATAACCCTGGTATTGGTGATAATCACAACGCCTCTGTTTTCCACTGGTGCTACAAACGCATGGGAGAGTTTATCCCGCAGCTCATTGAAGGTAGCAAACAACCGCGTGTCATGCTTGAATACTCAGGTACCCTGTTATATGGATTGCGACAAATGGGGGCTAACGATGTATTTGATGAACTTAAAAAAATTACCTGTGATCCCAATTTTCGTCATGCAGTTGAATGGCTAGGCTGCCCTTGGGGACATGCTGTTGCGCCATCAACGCCACCACAAGATTTCCGTTTACACGTTAAAGCTTGGCAGCATCATTTTGCTGCAATTTTTGGATTAGAAGCCCTCAGCCGTATCAGAGGCTTTTCACCTTCTGAAATGGCGTTGCCAAATCATCCTGATATTGCCTATGAATTTGTCAAAACGCTTAAAGATTGTGGTTATGAATGGGTTTTAGTGCAAGAGCATACCGTTGAACAACCAGAAAATGGTCACACACCAGAAAAACAACATATTCCTCATCGTTTGGTATGTCAAAACTCAAAAGGTAAAACGGTGAGTATTATTGCCATCATCAAAACTCAGGGCAGTGATACCAAACTCGTTGCCCAAATGCAGCCTTATTATGAAGCCAAAAGTTTGTCTCGCTGGAAATTTGCTGGCAAACAAATTCCGCCATTGGTTACTCAAATTGCTGATGGTGAAAATGGTGGCGTAATGATGAATGAATTTCCATCAAAATACTTTGAGGCAATTAACGATAGCAGTGGTACAGATACACCTGCCATGAATGCGACGGAGTACTTGGAACATCTGTTTGCCATGGGTATTAAGGAAGAAGATTTACCAGTAGTACAACCCATTTTCCAAAAGCCGATTTGGGCAAACTTTAAAGCAGGTAGTGGACCTAAAGCTTTAGAAAAAGTTATTGGAGAATTGCGTAAGCAAGATCATCGTTTTCATATGGAAGGTGGAAGCTGGACCAACAATATTTCATGGGTGAAAGGCTATGATGATGTGATTGGGCCAATGGAACAAGCCAGTTCGTCGTTCCATGAAAAGGTTTTAAGCCAGAAACGTTCAACTAACACTCATGATTATCGCAACGCCTTATTCCATTTAATGACCTCTCAAACTAGTTGTTACCGTTACTGGGGTCAAGGCTTATGGACAGATTATGGCAAAGAAATTTGCCGACGAGTAAATGATATTGTGTATTATGATAAGTTTTAATGAATTGTAGACTTGAAATGCGTCAAGTTATTTTTAGGATTTAACAACTAAAAGCTTGTTAACTGATGTTATGCGACTGGCCATTAATATTCTTAGCCCCTTATTTTCACTAGCTCCCCGCCGTGGAGGAGGGGTAAGAGAAAATTGAGTAACATCCATCGGCTAATACAAATTAAGTGAATCTCTCCCTGATGTTCAAAGGCTAAATAAATCAAGCATCCCTGAGTTTAGCTAGATAGGGTAGGCAAACGTATTTTTGTTTGCCAACCATTAAATTTACTTTGAATTATGTTAGACCCAGGAAATTCCTTTGGTGGATGGTTTCCATTTGTGAACGATTGTGAGAGTTTCGCAAACTTTGTGCTTGAATCTTGTCATAATCAGTAACTATAGACTGGAATTGATAGATCAAAGAAACATGAGAAGAATACCGTGGATTCTAATTTCAACCATAATTTTACTAATAATTATACCGTTGAGTATGTACTATGAGATGGAAATGACGAAAAGGAAGATGCTTAAAACACCTTTTACTTGTATTAAAGGTGATGAGATTGAGGAGAGTTAGGTTATATGCGTTACTGCATTTCAAAGAACAGAAAGAAGTACGGTAGATGGGAAGTGTGGGAATATCAGAGACTAAAAATTGAAGGTAATTATCTTGAAGGAAAGAAACATGGAAAGTGGATATGGTGGGATAAGAATGGCACTAGTTATAAAACGATAGAGTACGAAGACGGAGTTGAGGTTCATGCCCACGTAGAATAAACTTTTGATTTCAACATCTTGGTGGGCAAACTGTTCCTGCTCGTTGGGTCGTTAAGCGTTATAATGCTTGGGTAGAACGTTGCAAGGCTTTGGTCAAAAATTTTGAGCGCACTTTATCCAATGCCAAAACAATGCTTAATCTTTGTTTCGTGCAACTTACGCCCAGAACGGTTGCCGATATTAATAAAAAATTTCAAATGGGTTCTATAACTGATGTTACGCAACTGGACATTAATATTCTTAGCCCCTTAGCAAAGAAAGAGGACTTTCACTAGCTCCCCGCCGTGAAGCAGAGGATAGGGGAAAATTGGGTAACATCACAGCTAATACAAATTAAGTGAATCTCTCCTTGATGTTCAAAGGCTAAATAAATCAAGCATCCCTGAGCTTGGGTACCAAATATTGGCCAAATTTTTCAATTTCTTGTTGAATTAAATCTAAAATCTGGGGAAGTTGTTGCTGAATGGTAGGAGAAAGCTCTGTACCTAATTCAAGACTTACAGGTTCAATGCCAATCAAAGTCATGGTTTCTGGGGTTGTACCTGTAAAATTTGCTGCAGCTAAAACATCTGATAACCCCAATTGGTGTACCGATAACTTCTTTTTAAATAATGCGGGAATTTCATTTTCTTTCAATGTCACAATGGTGGCAGGTGGATGACCTGTTTTCACTGCATCAACCAAAATTAAATGCTTGGCCTCACGAATAAAATTCAATAATTCCATACCTGCCGTACCACCATCAATGACAGAAACTTGCGGAGGAATTTGGTAATCTTTTAATAAGGAATTGACGACGTGGATGCCTATGCCTTCATCACTTAACAGAAAATTACCAATACCTAGAATTAAAATATCCATTAAAAAATCACATCCCGATTCAAAATCATGGCAGGATCAGCCTGACGTTTCATGGCCAGATGTTTATCCACTAGTTCATCGCCAAATACACGTCGAATATAGCCTTTCATCAGACCACCAAAGCGATAATAGCTGGTATTAAGTTCAACGCCTACATCATAAATTTCATTTTTGAAGGATTGAATATGGTCTCTACTGAAAGTTTCATCTTCAAACAAAGGCTCGAATTCACACCCATAAGCCCAACCTTCTGCATCCATTGGGATACTTGACATTTCATAGTGCTTTCGATGTTCAGGGCGTAGCTTTATACCCACGCAGTACAACGCGTAATAAGGGAAATATTTTTTGCAAACCTGATCGCCCTTTTCCACCGCGGTGATAAATTTTTCAGTATTTGTTGCCAAATCAGGGATCACCATTTGTCGATTGCCCCAGAAATTCCATACAGCACGAGAGAATAAAACGGTGCGATCGTATAATTTACCGTTACGCATATATTCAGAACGTTGTAATTCAGGAAAAACACGGCGCTTCCTATCCCATAAAAACAAGGCTTCTTTCAGCTTCCAAGGGTGGAATAAATAGTACAAACTAGCGCGTAAGGTAAAAACGACTTCCCCATGCCCCCGTAATCGTCTACGCCATTTTTTAAAAAAGATTTTTTCTTTTTCGTCAGAATCAAAGGCAACCAACAAATTAACCGTTTTGTCCATCATGGTTAAAATACCTGAGTAATCACTGGCTTGATTTCGATCTAACATTTTTAAATCTTTGATGGCTATACGTAAGGTGCGATAATAAAAGTAATACATTTTGGCAGGAGTGAATGGGCGTACCTTCAGGGTTGCTTCAGTAATCACGCCAAATTGGCCATAGCCTAAAATTACTTGTTGAAATAATTCGGTGTTTTCTTCATCTGAGCATTCGACAATCTCGCCTGTAGGGGTAACAACTTGTAAACTTAATGCTTGGTCAGCACTGCAACCAAATTTGGCAGAGTTCACATCAATTCCACCAACACCTAAAGACCCACCAACAGTCGATGTCATATTCAAAGGTGCAGATAAGTAATCCAAGTTCTGACGACGTAAGACTTCGGCTAGACTATGCCAAAAAATGCCTGCTTGTACGCGGACAGTCAAATTTTCTGGATCAACGGTTAACACCTGACCCATAGCTGTCATATCCAGAACAACGCCGCCATAAGCTACAGATTCTCCTTCAGTTGTCAGCCCACCACCTCGAGTTGTTACTGGCACGCGATATTTTTGAGCCTGTTGCAGTAAGTAAGCAATTTGTTGAGCATTTTTAGGCTTAACAATGCCATGTGGCATACTGTGGGCAAGTCCACCTGCATCGGTGACATAAACGCCTTTGGCTGCAAAATTTTCTTGAACTTCAACACCATTATCTTGCAAATTAGCTGCAAATTCAGCCCAAGTTTCCCCTTGCCAACGAGAGGGATAGGTTTGTTGTCTTCTAATGCCCTGCAATGCGTCTGGCGCAACAGGGTCTTTTGGTAATGTGCCAATTTCAACAACGGGAATATTCATTAACAGACTGTCTTTTATTGAGGTACAAAATTCTAGGATTATCAGAAATTTCAAAGAAAAAATCTAGTGGGTATGCATCATACACATTCAATATGCTTTGTCGGAAGTGTAAGTAGTGTCAATCACTCATGTTATACAAACTAATTTCTAACCTTTTCTTACTAAGGAAGAGCGCAATCTCTACATGAAAGAGGGAAACAAGCTCTCCACAGTGATAAAGAGAACTTTTACTTGTTCCTTTCCTTGCGTTAAAATTATCTTGCGTAATATCAGTTATAATAGTGAGTAGCATAGGTGATTGTGTTTAAATGATCAAGAGAACATCCGCGCTTTGAAGCTATCATTCCTTATCTACCTATTTTTATTTAGGTAATTTTATTCTCTAATAATTCTTTCAATGCCCTCACGTCTTTCCTTAATTCAATAATTTCTTTTTCTAATGTCATTGTTTCTCCGTGAATAAAAGCTTTTTGTTCTTGTTCTTCTTCCTTTTGTTCTTGATCATGCATCTGTTGAACTGCATTGATAATAATGGCAATTAATAAATTTAAGATAACAAAGGTAGACATAAAAATGAACAAAATAAATATTGCCCAGGCAAAAGGATATTTTTCCATCACAGGTTGAGCAATTTCTGTGGACCAGCCTTCTAAGGTCATCACTTGAAACAATGAAAACATTGAACGACCTAAATCACTAAATAAATAAGGAAAATCTTGTCCAAATAACCAAGTACAGATAACAGCAAAAATATAAAACATTAAAAATAAAAGTACCATGGTATAACCAATACTTGGTAAGGCTTTAAAAACAGCTTCTAGGGTAAAACGTAATTCAGGTACAGTCGACATCAATCGAAAAATGCGTAAAATGCGAACAAAGCGGAAAATAAAAACGGTAGCTTGAGAAAAAACTAACGCGATAGCTACAATAAAAAAGTCAAAAATATTCCACCAATCTCGAAAGAAATCTTTGCCAAATGCAAATATTTTTAAACCAATTTCGACCATAAAAATAATAAGAATGCCCCAATCAATCACAGCGAATAGCTCGCCATATTTTTCGTTAATAGACGGTGATGTTTCAAATCCGATTAATGCAGCATTCAAGGAAATGAGGAAAATGATAAATGCTCTGGTAAGGATAGATTCAAAAAGTTTCCGTAAATTTTCACGTAAGCTCATAAACTTTCTCATTTCTTTATTTAAGAAGTATTTAGTTTTAGCAAGTAGTTGTTCATTTATCTAATATTTTTCAAACTAATTGGTGTAAAAAACTAAAACTTTTGTCTGCTCAGTATATCAAATGAATTAAATTTTGTTGAATGTCAGTAGGGATGAATCGCCTAAAAATTTACTGTCCTTTGCTTACCACTATCAAATACATAGAACATAACACTTTGGTGATTATGGATAATGCCACTTTCCACAAATCTCTCCAAACTAAAGCTCTTTTGGATGAAAAGGGTTGTTCTCTCTTATTCTTACCTCCTTATTCGCCACAGCTTAATCCTATTGTACCTCTCTGGGCTTTCCTTAGAGCCTGTTTAAAGTTTTTTTAGAATGATAGCCAAAAAAGCTAGCATAACGAACTGTAGACTAGAATTGAGGTTTCTTTCGCAGTTTTTCCAAAGTCTTCGACACTTATCTAACCAAGCAAAAGACCTTTCAACAATCCATCGCTTGGGCAAAACTTTAAAGGTGTGCAGTTCACTACGTTTGACGACTTCAACTGTTGCTTGGAGTTTATGTTTTACTTCTTTGGCAAAAGGAGCTCGGGTATATCCACCATCTACTAACACTTTTTCTACACCAGACAATTTGCAACGTTCAAAAGCCTTCAAAGCACCTTTCCTATCTGTCACATTAGCCGTTGTTACTTCAATAGCGTGTGGAAAACCTTGTGTATCTACTGCTATATGCCGCTTGATACCAGATACTTTCTTGCCTGCGTCATCACCTTTTTTCTCAGCACAATCAACGTTCTTTACACTTTGCGAATAACTATCAACATACTTGGAGTGGCATTGCGTCCAAGGTTCTTTCGGACCACGCCAACTTGTTTTTTTTAAGAGTTGTTCCAGTAAACTTGGTTTTCCTTCATCATTAGTTTTACTCCAAATCCTCCAGTAGTAATACACCAGTTGCCATTTAGGAAAACCTTCTGGTAGCATTCTCCACTGACAACCACTTTTGAGTACGTACAATACTGCACAAAAGATTTCATAAAGCTCCACTTTCCTTGGACTAGTGCGTTTGCGGACTCTTTCCAGAAGGGGTTGGATTTGTTCAAATTGTTTGCCACTTAGGTCGCTTGGGTATGTTTTTCTCATTGTTCCATTAGAGTTGTATCCCGTTAAAAATCAATCAATTAGCTAGATAAAAGTTCCATAGTCCGGCACATACTCCAATTATTTCATCATATAAATCAATAAGA
>JADGDF010000066.1 GCA_016745055.1 Thiotrichaceae bacterium
GTCGTAAGCATTTTGCTCTACGGTTTAACCTTATTGCTGCTATATATAATAAACTAATTATTTAAGCTTGTTAACAACTTATTTCGCAAGAGGTCTACTCAATACGTACAGTGAATTTAGTCTCGTTAATAATGACATTTTCTCCACAAACCGCGATAACATCAAACTCACGCCGCTTACTACGATCTTTTTTATTACGTACCCAACGTCGAATCATGATGTCATCAATTTCATCACCATGACATAATTCTTTAACGATACGCGGAATATTGGGTGTAACAATATCTTCAACTAATGGTACCTAATTTATCAGATAGTTCACCCCATTTCTTATTCTAGTTCTTACGATCTTCCTCTGCATGTTTGCAGTACTTTATAGCACTTTGATGTTGTTCTTCCGCGCGTTTACGGTCTTCCGTTACAAGCTTAAGTAATTCTTCTGTACGTTTTTCATTACGGACAACCATTTCTTCCCGTTCTTCGTAATAATCTGCGTGCATTATTAATTTCCTTAATTCAAGGTTTTGCGTGGCAAAGAGCTGCTACTTCAGCATAAAAAATCTAGCTATTTTTCTTCGTATTTAGCTAACAATTGAATGCTGTCTTCAAACCAAATATCAATTGCCTGGTGAAAAGATTTTTGAATATCTCTCTGCCACGCTTGTTGTGTCGTATCTAATGCTTCTTTAACATCTCCTAAGAATTTTTCCCGTTGTACTAATTCAACACCTTCACTAATTAAATAGTCAATGCCTAAGCCTACACCTGCACCAATTGCAACGCCAACAGGGCCACCTAAAGCACCTGCTGCCCCACCTGCGCCAACAGCAACCGCTTTAGTGACAAAAGGTGCCCCTAATTTGGTAAATAACCCTTTGGTTGCTGAACTCGCAACAACTTTGGCACTCATGCCTTTACCCACAATACCACCAACTGCTTTCCCAGCCATTGCGCCACCTACCGCTAGCCCTCCACTTACAGCCGCACCCGTGACTCCTTTTTCATAATCAGCCATGCTAATTTTATTAAACTGGCTTTTCCAGTCTAAAACCAATTGAGCATTTTCTGGGGCATCTAAATGTGTAGTGTATTTTTTAACTAATACCTGAAAATCTGCCTGCATAACAGATAAGACACTGATATAACCTTGATGAGCGTTATATAATATATTTTCATATAATTGTTTCAGTTGCACATCGGTAATTTCTGGACGCAATACAATTGTTTCATAATGTTGCTGTAAATATTTTTCAACGTCATAAGCCACGGCATCATTAAGTGGCATAGGACCTGAGCTAACAACATGGCGACTGGCTGAAGTCGTTGCTTCCCACAGAATTTTATAAGTTGTGGTGTAAGCAAAATACCAATCTGCATATCTGGGTATTCGTTCATGTAAGTTATTAAAAATCAGTGAGATTTCACGCGCAAGTTGCTGATCTGTTTGTTCAGTGACATTTTGTCTTGAACGCTCTAAATTTTCTGCATGACGTTTAACAAATTCGGAAAAATCCTCTGTATTAGCAATAATTTTAACGATTTTGCCATCTTTATTTTGAGAAATTAAGGTAATATCCCCGTTCACTTGCGAATGGATATTGCTGGTAATATTAGACTGATCAGGATGCACTTTTTTATCAAAATCAAGCTGATGTAATACACTATCGTACCACTGGCGGCCAAATGTCAATGCAAGTAGGACAAAAACGCCTCCCATCACTGCCCATAAAAAAGGCGAGAATAAAAATCTAAATAAACCGCGTTGATAGGTATTCATGTTGCTATTTCTCATGGCTGAATTGTTTGACTATTCTATCATTAACATAATTTAAGCGTAGTGTATCCTGTCAAAAATAGTCAACAATAAATTGAATTTTACGCAATCACCCTTATTGTACCTTACTAGGTTTCATTTGGCGTTTCATCATCCTTCAACAGGAGAAAAATTCATGGCTGACGTTTCACAACAACAGGTTGAAACAGCAATTCGCGAATATATTGACCCTTATTTGCAAAAAGATTTAATTTCTGCCAAAGCACTTAAAAATATAGGTATTGATGGTAGTATGGTCACAGTAGATTTAGAATTTGGCTTTCCAACCAAAACCTATAATGACATAGTAAAAGCACAGCTAAAAGCTAAAGTCGAAGCATTGGAAGGAATAGAAACCGCCAATATTAACGTGAGTAGCAAAATTGCCAAACATGCAGTGCAAAAGGGCGTTAAAATTTTAGAAGGCGTTAAAAATATTATTGCGGTTGCTTCAGGTAAAGGGGGGGTGGGTAAATCTACTACCGCAGTGAACTTGGCCCTAGCATTAGCTTCAGAAGGGGCAACTGTAGGTATTTTAGATGCTGATATTTATGGACCTAGTCAACCGCAGATGTTGGGTGCCAGTACTCGTCCTGAATCGAAAGATGGAAATTCATTAGAACCTGTGATGAGTCATGGTTTACAATCTATGTCAATTGGGTATTTAATTGAAGAAGATACGCCTATGATTTGGCGTGGCCCAATGGTTACACAAGCTTTGGAACAGTTATTAAAGGATACCTGTTGGAAAGAATTGGATTACTTAATTATTGATTTACCCCCTGGCACAGGTGATACACAATTGACCCTTTCCCAAAAAATTCCTGTGAGTGGCGCAGTGATAATCACCACACCTCAGGATATTGCTTTATTAGATGCTCGTAAGGGTCTAAAAATGTTCAATAAGGTCAATGTGCCCATTTTAGGCGTTATTGAAAATATGAGTATTCATATTTGCAGTAACTGTGGCCATGAAGAACATATTTTCGGTGAGGGTGGTGGATTACGCATGTCTGAGGAAGAAGATGTCAATTTCTTAGGTGCATTGCCGCTTGACAGAAGTATTCGTGAATATGCAGATAGTGGTAAACCTACGATGGTTTCTGAACCTGACAGCCGTATTGCTCAAAGTTATCGTGAAATAGCTTTACGTGTTAGTGCTAAATTATCTTTGCAAACCAAAGATTATACGGCCAAATTCCCTAATATTGTAATTGAAAATAGTTAATGAGTCGCATATCCCATTGTTTTTTTGTGACTCAATAATAATTTGATCATCACATCTAAAGAACAGTGGGATTTTTTTAGGCAGACTAACTTCTTTTTTGACTGATAACTTTCAGATTACCAGATAGAGCCTATATTTTCTTTTGATGAATGAACATCATGCTCACACCATTTTTGGAAATATGTTTGAGTAGTATTTGTTGAATATAGCTGGTATGTCAGTGTAAATCAGAAGAAAAGGTGGATATATTATTACCCACCTTAATTTTAACTGATGAAACTATGATTTGTCAGACTCATCTGATTTAGGTAAATCTGTTTTAAGGCGAATGCCACGTCGACTAGGTGCTTTCTTAGGTGCAGTCGTTGTCGCTGCTTTTTTACCATTAGTTGCTGATGGTTTTCTCGCAGGAGGTTTTCTTTTAGGCGGAGATTTTTTTGTTGGTGCTTCATCCACAGGCGTTTCAACAAATTGTGTTTCGACAATTTCTTCAACTGCCTGAACATCTTCTTTTATTTTTTCCTCAGCTTCTTTTTGAGTAACAGGTTTTTCCTTAACAGGTGGTGGTTCAACTATAGTTTCCTGTTTAGAGGGTGCCACTATAGGTTCTTCTACTTTAACCGGTGCAGGTGGCGGTGTTGAGCTTGGCGGTGGCGTGCTACTTGGCGGCGGTGGTGGAGATTTTTTTGCTTTTTCTTTCTGAGTTATCCACCAACCTACTAACATGCTCCACAAAAGTAAAAATATACCACGTACCATGTAAAAAGCAACTTTGAAGATATTAATCACAAGTTCAATAAACGTAATTACTTTAATCCAGATACGTAGCCACAATGGAAATCTCGGTTCTTCATTAACTTGCCGTTTTAAAGTAGGATCGTCTTCTGGATGACATTCACAGGGCACTAGTTCTCCATCCCAGCCAACTTGAGCTGCTGCATACATAGATTTAGTGGCCATAATGCAGCCCAAGGGAATGACAATCAGCGTCAACACAGTAGAAACTAATACACCAAACATGAGTGATAAAGCCATGCCTTGGAAAATTGGGTCAGTGACAATGACAAATGAGCCTGCAACTAATGCAAATGCTGTAATCATAATCGGACGTGTCCGCGTTTTACAAGCTAGAATCACAGCATTTTGCACCGATGTTCCCTGTCGAATCTCGTGTAACGAGTAATCTACCAGCAAAATTGAGTTACGTACAATAATTCCGGCTAGGGCAATCCAGCCAATCATTGAAGTTGCGGTAAATTCAGCATTATCCCACAAACGATGGCCAGGAATAATCCCTAATAAAGTAAGTGGAATTGGCAGCATGATAATCAAAGGGACAATAAAATTCCCAAATTCCCATACCACTAAAATATAAATAAGTATCATGGCAACCATGAAAGCAGCCCCCATGTCACGAAAAGTTTCGTATGTCACCGTCCATTCACCGGTCCATTCAAACCCAGATTCACCTACTTCTTGAGGAGGACCAAGATAACGCCAACATAGTGGCAAAATATAAAGGTAGGTTTCGCAACCTTTATCCACTAAATTAATACCATCAGGGGTGATGTAATCTTTAAGCTGTGATTCAACTTCGCGCATAGCATAAATTGGGGCGCTGAGTGTATATTCATTATTGCCTAAATACTCACCTATTGAATCACCAACCACATATTCCACAGGCCGTAAATCTTTTTGGAAAATAATAGGGTCTTGTCTAACTTTAATAAAACGTCCTAGCTGCGCTAATGGTACTGTACCACCCATATTATCCGGAATGGGTAAATCATACAGATTGCTCAGCTGCGTTCTAACTGCTAAGGGAGTTTGAATCAAAATATAACTAGGTTCAAGCAAAGTGCCTTGTTTTATATCACCGAGTTTGAATCCACCCAAAGCCATTGACAGATTTTTGTTAATGGTGTCAACCGAAATGCCTTTTCTCACAGATTTTTCAGTATTAACTTCAAATGTCCAAACATGATGTGATACTTCCAGGTTTTCATCCATATCCGACATGTAATTATCAACATCATCCAGAGTTTTGGAGGATTCAAAAATTTCTGTCATTTTTCTAGCGACTAAACGCCGAGTTTCATCATCTGGACCGTACACTTCTGCGACTACAGATTGTAATACTGGTGGCCCAGGTGGCATTTCAACGACAGTGATTTTAGCTCCGGTACCTTTAACCAGTTCTTTTAAAGCTCGCCGTGCTTCTGTGGCAATTTGGTGGCTGCTACGTGCTCTGTCTCGTTTATGTTTGAGTTGAACGTGGATGTCCGCCTGCCAGGGTCGGTTCCGCAAATAATAGTGGCGTACCATGCCATTAAAATCAAAGGGTTGTGAAATACCTGCATAGGTTTGTAATGCAGTCACCTCTGGAATTTTGCGTAATGTTTCAGCCAACGTATAAGTAAGATTTGCGGTAATCGGTAAAGCTGTGCCTTCTGGCATGTTAATAAATACGTTAAATTCAGGTTTGTTGTCCAAAGGCAACATTTTTACTTCAACTAATTTAAAGTAAAACATGGAACAAGCTGCTAATAGCAGAAATACTAATAACAAAATAAATCCCCAGCCGATTAAGCGGTTGTTGAATAAAGGGGGTAGAATTTTGCGATATAATTTTTCAAGCCATTCATTAAAAACATGCTCTTTTTGTTCGGATTTGTGCAATTTTTCCAAAGAAGGCTTGAATAACATTGCCAGCCAAGGTGTAAAAATAAAAGCGGCAAATAAGGAAAAAATCATGGCGACAGACCCCAAAGCGGGAATTGGTTCCATATAAGGTCCCATCATGCCTGAGACAAATCCCATTGGTAATAATGCTGCAACAACGGTAAATGTGGCTAAAATTGTTGGATTACCGACTTCTCGAACCGCATCAACGGCTGTTGTGGTATCAGTATCCCCTTTTAGTAACCATCGTCGATAGATATTTTCGATAACAACAATGGCATCATCCACTAAAATACCAATTGAGAAAATCAGCGCGAATAAACTGACTCGATCGATGGTATACCCTAAAACCCAAGCTGAAAAAACAGTAATCAAAATAACGACTGGAATTACGGCCGTGACAACAACTGCAGGACGTAGCCCCAAAGCAAAAAATACTAATACAGCTACTGCACCCGTTGCGATAAAGAGCTTCATGATTAAGTTATTGACCTTATCATTTGCGGATTCGCCGTAGTTACGGGTAATTTCGACATGTACATTGGCAGGAATAATACGACCTTTAATGGCCTCAACATGTTTTAAGATGGCGCTGGCAACGGAAACACCATTGGTGCCAAATTTCTTGGCAATAGCCACAGTAACCGCTGGCACACCATCAATTTTTTTCGTTTTAGCTTGCGAGGTTTCGTCTTTTTCTACTGCTTTAGTTTTATATTGGTAAGCTGGACCTGAAAAATAATTAACTAGGTGGTGCAATTCACCAGGGCCTTGAATGACTTCTGCTACATCTCGCACATAAATAGGTGATCCTTGGGATATGCCTACAACTAATTCTTCGACATCTTGTTGAGAGCGTAAAAATGTACCAGTATAAACGGTAAAATGACTATCTTCTGCTTCGATATAACCTGCCCTCTGTTCGCTATTAGCTGTTTGAATAGTTCCAGCAACTTGCATTAAACTGAGGCCATAACTGGAAAGTTTTTCAGGCATAATCTCAATACGTAATTCTTCTGGTCTACCACCCACAATAAAGCTTTGGCCCGTATTTTCAATTTCTTTCAGGCTTTGCATAACATCCAATGCAACCATCCGCAGTACACCATCATCTAATTCTTCTGACCACAGTGTTAAAGCAACCGCGGGTACATCATCAATTCCTTTAGGTTTGACCAACGGCATTGATACACCTGGGGGAATTTTATCCATATTGGATTGCAATTTGTCATGGACTTTGAAAACTGAGTTTTCCATTTCTTCACCCACTTCAAACTGCACAGTCACCATCCCTTGGCCTTTTTCAGCAGCAGAGTAAACATGATCAACTCCAGGAATTTCACTGAGCATGCGTTGCAGAGGATCAAGTGCCAATCTCGCCACTTGTTGGGAAGACGCGCCTGTATATTGGATAAAAATATCTACCATGGGGACGGAAATTTGCGGGTCTTCTTGCCTTGGAGTAATTGCTAGTCCTAGCAATCCCATCGCTAACAGGGCAAAAAATAATAAAGGGGATAATGGCGAATGGATAAAAGAATGAGCCATACGCCCAGCAATACCAAGCTGTTCAGGAGAGGGATGTTGTTCAGCCATATTTCACTTAAAATTTGGTTATATGTGGTGAGGATGACAGAGGAATGTCTTTTAATTTTTCTGTGGGTTAATATCAATGGTGTCGCCTATCTTTAGTCCACTTAAGATGTTAATGCATTGTGGACATTGCGGCGTACTAACAGTTTTTCCTTTTCTAACAAGATGCCATTGAAACTCTTTGGTTTCTTTATTAAGGACATAGATGCCTGGCAAGCTACCACGGCTACGGACTAAAGCCGAAGCAGGTACAATCACCATCGCACGTTTGGAGGCATCAAGATTAGGAATATCAACTTCTGCATATTCCCCAGGAAAGGCAATTTGTTGAATATTCACTTCATTATATTGTCCTGTATCTGTTGGGACTGGCAACGTTAAAGGCAAATCAAATTTAACTTTAATTGTATGACGTTTTCGGTCTGCCACTGGATAAATTTGGGCTACTCTAACAAGAACTGGGCCTGTGACACTGGCCGCATCCAATTTGGCTAAAATATTTTCCATACCTTCTTTTAATCCAGAAACCAACCTAGCTGGTACATTGACTTCAATTTGTAGGGATTGTATATCTGCAAATTTGAGAAGTTGTTGGCCTGGCTGTACCGTATCGCCAACTTCAACCATTTTCATGGTCATAATTCCATCAAACGGGGCTAATCCTCTAGCATCCCTTAGCTTGGATTCAATTTGATCAATTTGTGATTCAATGCGCATCATTGCGCCACGCGCCTGTTCAATTGCTGTCCCTCGATTATAAAGATCAGCATGCCGATCAGCGCCTGGATCGCCTTGCCCTAAAAAATCCCCCGCGGGTTTACTAAAGTATTGATCAAATAAACTAGGTGCACCCATGCCACCTGGAGATTTTTTAGATTGAGGAGAAAATATTTCTCGAGAGAACTGAGTTTCCGCATTATAGAGAGAGGCTTCTGCGCTCATCAATGTGGCAATAGCTTCTCGCCGTTTTGCGCGAAGTTCTTTGTCGTCAATAGCGACCAATACTGTGTCTTCTTCAAACTCATCGCCTTCTTCTCCCGCTATTTTAGTAATGCGTCCAGGGAGTTGAGCTGAAAGAGTGACTTCTTTAAAAGGAACAATGGTACCACCAATTGTGATAGTTGCATTGACAGGATGATCACGTACTTCATAGAGTTCTGCAGCTTGTGTTATGTAAGTACTGCAACAAAGGCCAATAATTGTTACGAATTTAAATGCTTTTTTCAACATGTTACCCATATCACTTTATAGAGAAAATTCGATTGAGGGTAGATTACCCAAAAATGCCATAAAGGTAATAGTAAGTTAATCAGTTTTCAATCCAAATTTTGAATTTAAACCAATAAAAAATTTATTTTTAAGGCTTATATTATTTAAGTTATTATTAAACAATAGTGAGTTAATATTTTCCTTACTTATTAACAATAGAAAACAAAGGATTTCCATGCAATATTAAGCTTATACATCTTTGTTCAAAATGCCAATGCTTGTAACGAGAAAAATACCTAACCACTGAACAAAAAACAAGGAGTCTGAAAAATAATGAGACCCCTTGTTTGCATGTTTAAGTTTGATTTCGCATTTGCTATTTACTTCACATTTTTCATGACAGCAAAGCTTTTAATAAATGGACCCGCCATACGAGGGTCTTTAATCATGGCCATATAATCACCGGTTTTGAACTTCAGTTTCCCGCCCATGTAGGCCATGCCAAGGCTTGCCATGCTTAAGCCTTTTTCAATCCATTTATCCCAGTTGTCTTTAGATGCTCGTAAATCCCAGTTCATTTCTTCGCCGTTATACGCACCTGCACTGGTTGCTTTTCCATTTTCTACAATCAAAATGCCTTTGGGTTGATCATCACCAAGAAATCCATACCCAATGTTAGAATTAAAACTAATGCGTTCTAATGCGCCTGATAAATCAGGTTCACTATTCCACTCTTCCATATAGCTTTTCATCCACTCATCAGAAAATAACTCAGCCATGTAACGTTTCTCCGCAATGTATACTGTTTGGATTTTAGTAAAAGTTTTAGTATAAAATACTTTAGAAGGCCGTTGGTTACTGTTATTTACAAAATTTTAGCCCATTATGTAATAGCAGCCTAAAAATTGCGACACAACCACTTAAAGCCAACAAAGTACAAAAAACTATTTATAAATATTTAGTAACTAAAGAAAAAACTATTATTATTGACTGATAATGTTTTAAAATCAATCATCATTTCATTATTTTATTAAAATTTGCTTACCCTAAAAATGTTGTTCATAAAATGAATTCAAATAGTAACAACATTTTTCATTATTCAAAAATTATCTTTTTTGCCTCTACAGCGTTTAAATGTATTAGAAACCACTAATATTAAGATCAGACTATTCTTTAGTGCTTAATACTATCAGTAAGCATACGTGACGTCTAGCGTCTTTATGGCAATTACTTGCAGTATATAATATAATACTTTGTTTTATAAGCAAAATATTAGCATAACTAAAGAGGAAGTTATATGAGTTTTATCACTATTGGGAATGCACTTGGATGTACAATAAATTCTCATCGTCGATTTTGGGATGGTAGTATTTGTAAAAATGCAGAAACTTGGAACTGTTCAGCTAAACAACAATTTCGTACAGATTATTGTCAACAAGGTGATCCTCGTTGTTATCATATTCATATTTTTGAAGAAGCAAATCCTTACTGTCTTATTGATGATTTAGGCATTGGTTGGTTATTAGAACCACATCCTGATGCATTAAATGACCAAATTTTACTATTTTGGGGAAAACGTTTTCAAGAACCAAGAGGTGTGAGTGAAATAGCCACTAGACCTAAAGACTATGTATTTGGTGCTTATCGAGTAAAAAATGTTGAACCACAAAAAATAAATGAATTTAAGACGTTGTGGAAAATTGAACCTTATCAAGATGGATGGACCCGCTTTTTACAACCATATATATTAACAGTGTATTATAAAAGTATTATTGGTGGTGTTTACCTAAAAGAAGTCAATAGTGTTGCTGTAGAAAATATGTTTGAAAAAGCCGCAGAGCAAGCACGTAGTCCTAATCCTATTTGGCATGAATCTCAAAAAGACCCTGAACGATTTGAATATTTTCATCAACATCTACACGAATGGTTAGAAGCTGGGAGAGAAAATGCGGCGATTATCCAGCAGCGAATGTTAAAGTCTTATACAAAAACAACGACTGTTTCCTTAGCTACCCGTGGTGCATTTGAAGATTTAAAAAATTTAGATATTAAAAAAATACCTGTTGATGCCACTGTTAAACCTGCCAAAAATCAACCACCACCTCCTTATCCCCTCCTAGAAAAAGATACGATAAAAGAAAAAATCAAACGAGACTACGGGAAAGAAGTTTTAGATGCGATTTCAGCTGTTTCGATCACTAAAAATATTCTCATTATTACGGGTAATCCTGGCGTGGGCAAAAGTAGTTTAGCCATTGAATTAATTGACGACCCAGAACGTAAATTAATTGTGAGTGTTGGTTCTACTTGGCGAGGTCGAGAAGATTTACTCGGTTATGTCAATCCTGTCAGTAATGAATTTGAACCAACTGAGTTTTGCAAATTTTTATGTCGTGCAGAAGCCGCTTGGAAAAAAAATCTGCGTCATACCTATCTCGTCATTTTTGAAGAATTTAATTTAAGTCAACCAGAATACTGGTTTGCAGACATTTTAGTCCGTTCCCAATATGTAGAAACCGAAGAAAAACTACGAACTATAGACCTAGGTGGTAAAAGTATTCGTGGGATGCCAGGCAGTACAGGTAGAGTATTTATCTCGCCTGCTATTCGTTTTGTGGCAACGATTAATAACGACCACACCACACTATCTCTTTCCCCACGAGTGCTAGATCGTGCCTCTATTGTTGAACTAACTTTGGAACCTCGTGGCACTTTAGAACATGCCAAATTAACTCAAGAATTAGAAGAAACACAAATCATGGCCATTGAAGAGCTAGATGCTTTGCTTAAATACAAAAATGCCATGTTTTCGTTACGAGCTGCTGAATCTTTAAAACGCTGTATGGATAATATGCAATTATTAGAAATGGCAAGTACGTGGGATGCATTGGACGTCGTTTTATTACAACAGGTCATGACTAAAGTTAGATTAATGGTTGGCGATCCCGCAAATGATAGTTTAATTCAAAGCTTAGAGGAATGGAGTGAAAGTTATGGTAAATTTCTACGTCGTTGTGCCAGTTTAATTAATTCTTGGTCAGAAGCGTTGAAAGATGGTCGTGATGTGATTCAAGCCTAATTGTGAATATTTTTATAATTGATATTTATCAAAAGAGCGTTTCAAAAAACAGTAATGGTGCGGGAAAAAAGTTTACGAATACCCTAATTTGTTAAATGCTACAGATTTCGTGTCCAGACTTTTTCAATATTAAGCCGTTAGATAAATTGTTCTATGAGAATTCCGAGCAATCATCTAACGGATGTTAATTGATAGTTATCCATAACTAATATATGTAAATTGTTTATTCATTTTTTCAACAACGCACTTAATGAAATTGCTTTGGTTCAACATGAATTAAGTGGTTGACATTGCTATAAACATAGTTCAAACTTGCCCATATATTGAGCTTCTAAACCCTAAATCATATTCATTTTTGCCATGAGAATGGTTTGAAAAGTCTAATTAAAGTTGTTTCCAGTAATTCTATTGACTCTATTATAATGCCACAGGCTTAAGTCATTTTCAAAATACAGTTTTATATTTATATAAGCAAATATGATAAATATACCGTGTAATCTTTGCGGTGCTGATGACTATACTATTTTATTTAAATCTGGTATTGCTCAAATTAACCAAATCGTAAAATGTAATCACTGTAGTTTAATGTATGCAAATCCTAGAATGCATGATGTATCTCAAGAAGTCTTTATTAAAGAATTTGATCCAGCTTGGGTATTAGCTCATGGCCAACGACGATTTGAAAAAGAATCTCTGCAAATTAGAGACTACAAAAAAACACAAGCCTATATCAATAAAAACTACCCAAATCAGGGTAAGTTAATTGAGATTGGCAGTGGGTTTGGACATTTATTAAACTTTTTCAAACAAGATGGTTGGGACGTGATGGGGATTGAACCACTCAAAGGTGGTTGCCTGTTTTCTGAGTCTGAATTTGGAATAAAAGCAATTCCTAAAACATTGGAAGAAGCTAGCCTCAATGAAAATTCAGTTGATGTTGTCTTAATGATGCATGTGATAGAGCATGTGTCAGATCCCTCTAGCACCTTTAAGGAAGTTTATCGCATACTAAAGCCTGGTGGGATATTTATTTTAGAAACACCACGATATGATACTTTTATGTTTAAAATGTTTGCTAAAAGGGAAAGAAGTTTAAGTTGTAATGGACACATCTACTTTTTTACAACCCATACGCTCAAAAAAATGGCAACTAATGCAGCTCTTACAGTACAAAAAATTGATTATGTTGGACGTTCACTCACATTAGATAGAATGATTTGGAATATAGGTGTGATTAGCAAAAGTGCCACTATTAAACGATCCTTAAAGTGGATTTCAGCTAAGCTACGTTTTAATAAAATTTGGTTTTACCTAAATATGAAAGATATGCAACGTATGTATTTAAAAAAATAGTCATAAATTTTCAATATAATTAAACAACTAAGTGTTAAATAAGCTGACGAAGCACGAATAGTTTACAGAAAAAATATTTTTAACGCATTGCTTCTCCATCATTAGCAAAAGTGTCTATACAGGGTGAAATAAAACTTTATTTCGATCTACAGTGAATAATCACGACCATTTAATCAATTTTTTGCTAATTTTTTATATGTTTTAGTAAAATAATTCATATAGCTCATTAGAAATATAATAAAATTCATAAATAAGTATCCAAACTATTGGCTGATAATATATAATTGATTTGTTTTATGCCTGTAAGATTATAGCTTTTTTAGGCATTATTATTGCCTTAACTTTTTATCCGTCTTTTTCTATATACGCTAAACTTCTCAAATGCAACTCACCCCAAAATAACAATAAGTTTTCAATGTTTATGTCCACATCTTCTTCTCAGCCAGAACTTGAAACAAAAGCAATTGATCAACAGGTGATTGACCGAAATGCTATGGAAAAATTGGTATCCAGAAATTTATGGATATCAGTATTTGCAAAGATTTTTCACCTCGTTACACGCTTTTTTATCCCGCCTTTAGTTTTAAGTTTTATTGGATTAGAAGAATTTGGTATTTGGGCTATTTGTTTTACCATCATCAGCTATTTAGGTTTAGGCGCATTTGGCATTTCTAATGTATATATACGTTATGTTGCTGAATACCATGCTTCACACCAAATTCAGAAAGTCAATGAGTTAATATCAACAGGTATGTTTATTGTTGTCTCTGTTATGACAGCGTTTCTTGTGGGGTTTTGGTTTTTATTACCTTATTTGATTGAAGAAGTATTTAATATTCCTGATAATTTACACAAAACTGCTTTTATTCTATTTTATGGCACTGCCTGTATTTTTGTGTTTGATATGAGTTTAGGCGTATTTAAATTTATTTTAAATGGCTTACAAAAAATTGCTGAAGTGGCCTTCATTTGGGTGGGATGTTTAACCTTAGAAACAATACTTATTGTTATTTTTCTATTTTTAGATTTTGGAATTTATTCTTTATTTCTTGCTTATTTTATAAAACAATTCATTAGCTTTACACTCTATATGATACTTGCTTTTAAAGTATTACCAGGGCTTTCTATTAGTTTCAAACACATAAAAAAAAGTTATTTAGGTATTTTTTATCGATTTGGTGGCATAGTACAAATTGGTGGAATTTTAGGCGTACTTTTAAATTCAATCGACAAAATTATTGGTGGAATTACACTAAATATGTCAGCTGTGGGCATTATTAGTATAGGTACTCGTTTACCTGCTATGGCAAGAACAATTCCCAATGCAATGAATGCCGTATTTTTGCCAGCAACTTCTTATATGCATACCCAACATCGTCATCAAGAAATGTTAGACATGTTTCTAAGAGGCGCGCGTTCCATTAGTTTGCTAACTGGTTTTATTATGGCATTTCTAACAGCATATGCACACTTAATTCTAGTTGCTTGGTTAGGTATAAAACCTGAATATACTGAGGCAGCAATTCTTATGAGTTATTTTGCTATACCACAGCATTTTCATGTGCTCACAGGTCCAGGCAGTGCTTTTTTTAAAGGTATAGAAAGACCAAGTTTATCTTTGATTTATCCCATTTTACGTTTAAGCTTAATTACCAGCAGTATTATTATTTTTACTAACTTTTTTGAAATTACGCTAATTAGCTTAATATTAATTATTTCTATTGTTACCATAGCAAGTGCAACAGCCTATATACTTTACATCAATAATTTCTTAGAAGTCTCAAATTTACAATTTTTTAAAAGAGTCATTCTTCCTGGAATAACTTCATACATTATTGCATTTAGTTTATATGGATTAAGTATCAATTTAATCGAAGTAGAATCAGTATTGCAAAATCGTTGGCATGCCATAGGTTTTGTTCTAACCAGTGGTATCATTTATTCCTTCGTTACTTTTACTGTCATGTATAATTTTATTTATGACCAGAATGAAAGAAAATTTATCAAACGAAAATTCCGCAGGCTATTGAAAAGAATAGGTTTAATGAAGAAAAATAATTAAATTTGAGTTAATTGCCTAAACAAACTAAATTCCCTTTAAAGGTAAGATAACGTTGGCTTTTCTTAAGTCCTTCCAATTTATATTATCATATACGATTTTGCCCTAGCAAAAAATGTTTGCCTAACTTGGTGTGTTAGATATTTTTTAAGCTGACTATAGAAATAGTAGATTGTTAAGCTAGTATATTTTTGTCACAAAAAAACTTATAAAAAGTACTACTGACATGACTGGTCTTGAGTATATATAATGATTCCATATATATTAACATCTAATTTCATAGACTCAACAGGTTCTCATGGCACAACAATATGAATCCTGGGGACGTTTTCCCAAGGTTTTTCAACATATTCACCCTTTGCAATGGCGAAGCGATTCCTTGCCTCTCACGGACCAAAAAATATTAGCTCAGGGGTTGGGACGCAGTTATGGGGATGTATGTTTAAATGATAAACAAACCATTTTAGCTACCCGTGGTTTAAATCGCTTTATTCACTTTGATGCACATACTGGCAAGCTTTATTGTGAGTCTGGCGTTAGTTTGGCAGAAATTTTGGATTTATGTGTACCACAAGGTTGGTTCCTACCCGTAACGCCTGGGACTAAGTTTGTCACAATTGGTGGTGCAATTGCTAATGATGTACATGGTAAAAATCACCATCGTGCAGGAACATTTGGCAGATATGTACTGCAATTTGAATTGCTTCAATCAAGTGGCGAACGTCTTATTTGTTCTTCTGAAAAACATGTGGAATTATTTAAGGCAACCATTGGTGGTTTGGGACTGACTGGATTAATTACTTGGGCAAAAATCCAACTTAAACGCATTCATCACCGTGCTATTCACACAGAATCGATCCAATTTGAAAATATTGAAGCGTTTTTTGAACTAGCAGAACAGTCTGATGAAAATTATGAATATACCATGTCATGGGTAGACTGTAATTACACCAAACAAATTGGGAGAGGCATTTTTTTTCGAGGTAATCATATTACCGAATATGAAATCCCTGAAAAATGGAAAATTTCAAGTAAAAAACTAACAATACCCATGGATTTACCTGGTTTTATTTTAAATCCTTGGAGTGTTAAATTATTTAATTTTTTATATTATCATCAGCAAAAACAAAAAAGCGTGAGTAAATTAGCAGATTACGATCCTTTTTTCTATCCTTTAGATGCAATTTTGCAGTGGAACTGCATGTATGGCAAACGTGGTTTTTTACAATATCAATGCGTTGTTCCTTACGAAGACCACCGTATGATTACCGAAATATTAAATCAAATTGCCAAATCTGGGTTAAGTTCGTTTTTAGCTGTTCTAAAAAACTTTGGTGAAGTGCCATCCCCCGGAATTTTATCTTTTCCCCGTAAAGGCGTAACCTTAGCCTTAGACTTTCCTATCAAAGGCGCGCAAACTTTTGCTTTATTAGACAGCTTGGATGATAAAGTACGCGAATGTGGAGGTGCAGTCTATCCCTGCAAAGATGCACGTTTATCTCCTATAAATTTTCAAGCTTATTATCCACAGTGGCAAGCCTTTAGCCAATTTATTGATCCTCAGTTTTCATCCAGCTTTTGGCGACGTGTGACAGGAGAAACTTAATGCGTAAAGTTTTAATTATTGGTGCGACCTCAGCCATTGCACAGGAAACAGCTAAAATATACGCTCAACAACAAGCGGCTTTCTTTCTCGTAGCCAGAAACCAGGAAAAATTAGCCGCGATTGCAGATGACTTGAAGGTACGCGGCGCAACCCAAGTTGATTATCATGCCATGGATATTAACGAACTTGACCAACACAGTACTGTTATAGAACAAGCAGCTGCCTGTTTAACTGGGCTAAATACTGTGCTTATTGCCCACGGGACATTGGATGATCAAAAGGTGTGTGAACAAAATTTTGCCAAGACAGAGCTGGCATTAAAAACTAATTTTTTAAGTGTAGTTTCATTGTTAACAGATTTAGCCAACCGTTTTGAAAAACAACGTTATGGTTGTATTGCTGTAATTTCCTCAGTGGCAGGTGATCGGGGTAGACAAAGCAATTACATCTATGGCACAGCAAAAGGGGCTTTAAACCTATTTTTACAAGGATTACGCAACCGTTTACATCGGCATAATATCTGTGTACTCACTATAAAGCCTGGCTTTGTTGATTCTCCCATGACTGCAAGTTTTAAAAAAGGGTTATTGTGGGCAAAGCCGGAAATCATTGCTAAAGGAATCGTTAAAGCGATTGATAAACGCAAAAACGAGGTTTACTTGCCTTGGTTTTGGTGGGGAATTATGTTTATAATCTCTAATATTCCTGAATTTATCTTTAAGCGGATGAAATTATGACGAGAATACAGTGCAACTTAATGTTAACACAAACAATTCCATGACAGCAGATTCTCCCTTACTCGTACTTGGCGCCGGTTCATGGGGCACTGCCTTAGCTCTGGTGCTTGCTCACAATGGTCATACGGTGTGGCTATGGAGTCACAATCCAAAACATGTCCAACAAATGTGCGCCACTGGACAGAATAATCACTTTCTGCCAAATATTCCATTTCCTGATACTTTACACCCCATTGAAGATTTAGCGCCTTACGTCCCCAAAGTTAAACAGATTATTGTTGCAGTTCCTAGCCACGGTTTTCGAGAAATTTTAACCAAACTTGTTCCTTTACTGAATGAAGAAACCAGTATTTGTTGGGCAACTAAAGGGCTGGAAAATAATACTGGTTTATTACTGCACCAAGTTGCACAAGCCGTGTTGGGTGAAAATATACCGTTGTCAGTGTTATCTGGGCCTTCTTTTGCAAAAGAAGTTGCAACACAATTACCCACAGCTATCACTATTGCCGCTAATCAAATTGAATGTGCCCAAACCTTTGCTGACCTATTTCATAATCCACAATATTTCAGAACCTACACTAATACTGATATCATTGGTGTACAAGTCGGTGGGGCGGTAAAAAACGTGATAGCTATTGCTGCGGGTATTGCAGATGGACTTACATTTGGCGCAAATACCCGAGCAGCTTTAATTACCCGTGGTTTAACTGAAATGGTACGTTTTGGTATGGCTCTGGGAGGTAAACAAGAAACTTTTATGGGCTTAACAGGGCTGGGTGATTTAATGTTAACTTGCACTGACGATTTATCGCGTAATCGGCGTTTTGGTTACAAATTGGCCAAAGGTTTGACGATGCAACAAGCACAAACGGAAATAGGTCAAGTCGTTGAAGGCATTTTGACTGCTCACGAAGTGCATCGTTTGGCTCAAAAACATCAAATCGACATGCCAATTGTGATGCATGTCCATAAAGTACTCAATAACGAATGTTCTCCTCAACAAGCAGTCAAATCATTATTAGCCCGTGAACCTAAACAGGAAAATCCGTGAGTAACGAAATTTTAGTTTTATACTACAGTCGACATGGCAATGTAGCCAAAATGGCCCAAAAAATTGCCCGAGGGATTGAAGAAGTCACAGATTGTCAGGCTAAAATTCGCACAGTCCCTCCTATATCCACAACTTGTGAAACCATTTCACCAGAAATTCCCTCAAAAGGTCCACCTTACGTCACATTGGAAGATTTACAAAACTGTGCAGGTCTGGCATTAGGTAGCCCCACTCGTTTTGGCAATATGGCGGCTCCATTGAAACATTTTTTAGAAAGTACTTCACAACTCTGGTTATCAGGGGCTTTAGTGAGTAAACCCGCAGCCATATTTACTTCAACCAGCAGTTTGCATGGTGGTCAGGAAAGCACTTTGCTTTCCATGATGTTACCCTTGTTGCACCACGGTATGCTCATTATGGGTTTACCCTATACCGAAGCGGACTTATTAACCACCAAAACTGGTGGTACACCTTATGGCGTCTCACATCTCGCAGGCGTAGAAAGTAATAACCCTTTGTCAGAAGAAGAACAACGTTTGTGTCGTGCTTTAGGTAAACGACTAGCCATGATTGCAAAACGTATGCTTTGATGTCTATGAATATGAAATAAAATCTATTAATTTAACTTATGTAAACTAAAATTATTATCAGGTGAACATTGTTCACAATGTAAGCAAATATCTGCAGCTTTCTCAATATGTAATGTTTGACTACATGCCAGCAAAAATAAATCTTTTACAATACTTTGGATATTACAAGCGCATAAAAAGTCTGGAGGGTAAATAGTCCCTGCCTCAACTAAACGATTTAATGCTTCTGCATCAATTTTAAGCACAATTTTATTATTTTGTGTATTAATAACGCTTAGTTCTGGCTGAAATTGTTCAAAACGAGCATCAATTAAGTAATACATGCAATATTTCTCCTTAAATAGGAATTGATTTAATGCAAATGATAATCGTTATCATTTAAAATATCAACCTTTATTATATGCACTAAAATATTTCGCATATTTATCCTATACATTCAAATATCCACGTTTTGCAGCCTTGACTAAAGGGATTTTACTCCCTTATTTAAGTATCAGTGCCTCTTTGATATATACAATTATTCTAAAAAAACTCAATAATATATTGCTTGTCTTGGCTAATCTTTGTAAAATTGTCATCTTTATGCCGGTGTAGCTCAGTTTTGGTAGAGCAAACGATTCGTAATCGTTAGGTCGGACGTTCAAGTCGTCTCACCGGCAAACCTATTTCCCTTTCCTAGCTTTAAAAATCCAATCTATTTTCAATTGTTTAAGGTATCTTTCATGGCGGAACTTAAAGCTTTAATTTTCGATGTTGATGGCACCCTTGCAGACACAGAACGTTATGCGCATTTGGTTGCATTTAATCAAGCATTTGAAGAACATCAACTTGATTGGCACTGGTCAGAAGAATTATACGGCGATTTACTCAAAGTCACTGGCGGCAAGGAAAGGATGAACTATTACCTTGACACTTATCGTCCAGATTATCAACGTCCTGCTAACTTGCAAGATTTCATTGCTACTTTGCATAAAGCCAAAACTAAACATTACAACGAATTAGTGGCTACAGGCAAGATCCCTTTGCGTCCAGGTGTAAAACGTTTAATTCAAGAAGCGCGTGAAGCTGGGATTCGCCTAGCGATTGCAACGACCACCACCTTTGAAAACGTTACTACCTTGTTAAAAACTAGTTTGGCACCAGACAGCGTGGATTGGTTTGAAGTGATTGGTGCTGGCAATGTAGTGCCCGAAAAAAAACCAGCGGCTGATATTTATCATTACATACTCAAAGAAATGAATTTACCCGCAGAAAATTGCATAGCTTTTGAAGATTCAAACAATGGTATTCGTGCTTCACTGGGCGCAAATTTACGTACTTTGATTACTATCAATGGTTACACCCAAGATCATGACTTTACGGGTGCGGCGTTAGTTGTGGATCAATTGGGTGAGCCAGATCAACCTTTTAAAATAATTGCTGGAAAAGCAAGCGACGCGAGTTATGCCAATATTGATTTGGTAAAACGTCTGATGCAATAAATCATGAACCCGAATCTCGACTTACTACAACCGTATCCTTTTGAAAAGTTGGCTGTTTTAAAAAAAGACTATTCTCCACCTTCGCATTTATCGCCAATCAATTTATCCATCGGCGAACCACAGCATCCCACGCCCAAGTCAATTATTAATGCAATGACACGGGCATTACCTGATTTAAAAAAATATCCCACTACAGCGGGTACGTTAGAATTACGGGAAACGATTTCCAACTGGTTGGTTAAACGTTTTCAATTGTCAGCGCTTGATGCAAAATCACAGGTTTTGCCGGTGAATGGTACTCGTGAAGCCTTATTTGCTTTTGCTCAGGCAATGATTGATCGCAGAGCTAAAAATCCTCTGATATTAAGTCCCAATCCTTTTTATCAAATTTATGAAGGGGCAGCATTTTTAGCAGGTGCTAAGCCTTGGTTTATTAACAGTTTAGCTGAAAATAATTTTCAGCCCAATTTTGTAAATGTACCCGAAAATGTTTGGCAAGATTGTCAATTAATTTACATTTGCTCGCCTAACAATCCGACTGGCACAGTCTTAGATACGGAAACTTTACAAGATTTAATTCATAAAGCGGATAAATATGATTTCATCATTGCTTCAGACGAATGTTATTCAGAAATTTATGCAGATGAAACCAATCCACCTGTAGGTTTATTGCAAGCCTGTACAGCTATGGGTAGAACCGACTACGAACGTTGCGTGGTTTTTAACAGTTTATCTAAACGTTCCAATGCACCAGGTCTGCGTTCCGGCTTTGTCGCTGGTGATGCCGACATTTTGAAAAAATTCCTGTTGTATCGAACTTATCACGGCTGTGCCATGTCGCCTGCAACACAAATAGCAAGTATTGCTGCTTGGCAACATGAAACCCATGTCGCTACAAACCGTAATTTATATCGGGAAAAATTCAAAGCAGTTATCGACATTTTATCCCCCATATTGCCTGTAACTTCTCCCGAAGGGGCTTTTTACTTATGGTTGAATACACCAATAGCTGATGATGAATTTGCAAAAGGATTATTTAACCAACAACACGTTACCGTATTGCCTGGCAGTTATTTGTCCCGCGTTGCACACGATATTAATCCAGGGCAAAATTATGTAAGAATTGCCTTGGTTGCAGAATTAGAGGAGTGTATGGTCGCAGCTGAAAGGATAGTTAAGTTTCTTTAAGAACCTTAATATTTCAACAACTTTGCTAAAATTGTAATGGCAAGTTATACAGCACTATCGCATTTAAAGTAGACAGGAAAGAAAAGCACTATTCTGGCAAAAAAGTAGTTGATAAAACAGATAATGCGTATTATTATTAGGCCAAATAAGTCAAAAATTGGCTCACTTCTTGGTCAATATTTTGCTGGTAACAGGCTCCCAATTCGCCAGGTATTTTGCTTAATCACTCCCTCCTAATGGAATGCTGTTATGAGTATTATTGTTCTCATTCCCGCTTTTATTGCAGCCTATTTTTCTTTTACACGTTCCCCAAACTGGGCGTTTATAAATATTTATATTCCAGTACTTTTGGGGCTTCCTGCCTACTATGCTTGGCATCCACCAATTATCCCAGATCCAAACTTTAACGAAGCAACCATTATACCCATAATAATTGTCTTTTTTATGAGAAATATGCCAGGGTGGCGATTCTCATTTATTGATATCATAGTCTTAGTATTTGCTTTTTCGACGAGTTATTCTGAATACACTAATTATGGGTATAAAGAAGCCCAAAATTTAATGGCTAACATGATATTGTCTGTCATTTTTCCTTATATTTTGGCAAAAAGCTTAATTGAATCAGGTGGATTACGTGTTGAAGCAGCAAAACGAATTGTATTAATATTATTTGCGCTTAGTTTCATATTTGTACTTGAGAATTTTTTTCGCTCAAGCTATACCGTTTGGCAAAGGGTATTAGGTCCTTTTTTTAACAGTGGCTGGAATCTGGTTATTACACCTCGTTGGGGCTTAACTCGTGCTAATGGACCTTTTGTACACCCTATTATTGCAGGTATTATTATGGCGGTTGGATTTCGTCTACAGCTATGGTTGGCGTGGAATAATGCTTGGCCGACACACCTCAAAAAACTTCCAAAGCTCCCTCTAACAATACCACAAATTATTACTATCACACTTGCTGTTGGTTTAATTGCACCACTATCAAGAGCACCTTGGATTGGCAGCATACTAGCCGTTGTTGTGGTTTTTAGTTTGGCAAAATTAACAGGGTTCTCTAAAAAAGTGGCAACTCGATATATTTTGGTGTGTGCAACGGTGGTTGTACTTTTAGCTGGTTGGTTTATTGTAGAGGAGGCAGCGAATGAGTTTGCTGCAGTAGATCGAAAATCAGCAAGTGAAGAATCAACTGAACGCCAAACAATTGCTTATCGTTTTGAATTATATACAACTTATGGTGCAATCATCATGGAACGATGGGCATGGGGTTGGGGACGTTTAGGTTGGCCAGTCGACAAGGCTCAACCTTCTATTGACAATGCTTTTTTGTTGTTAGGTTTAAATCATGGTCTTATTGCTGTTGGTTGTTTTATTGCCCTATTTTTAGGAGTTATAATAAAACTATTTTTACATATTGTTCATCAACCTGCCGCTTCTCCCCCAACAAGTGCTTTTTCTATTACTTTATTGAGCATGATAGTGGTGGAATTATTTTGTCTTACCACCGTCTCATTCTATTCAGCTAATGTCCCTTTTTTATTTATTATTTTTGGTTGGACAGAAAGTTATCTGCGTTCATCTAAAAAGTATACACAACCAATTGTTACCCAAAATGTCCAATACAAATCTAGTTTTAGATTTCGTCGGGTGATTTAAAGCTTTGATTCTTTACGCAATATTCAACCTTTAATCATAACTCATTGATTTTTAAAAAATTAGGTGGTTATGAAAAGTAAAATATTGCATATTGTACATAAGGTAATCATTATTAGCTTGCTAATTTTAGCGAAATTGTTAGTAGACTTATTGCGAAATAAGGTATTGAAAAAATGGGGAGAAAAGTTAAACTAGTGGTTATAGAAACTAAACAGGTTCTAAGAAAACAATATGAACTACGAAAAACTGAAAGTTTTATCAAATGAAAGGTTTAAACGCTATTTAGGAGTAAGTAAAGAACTATTTGAAGAGATGGTGAATGTGTAGAGCTCGAACCAGACTGGGTAACACACCTAAGCTAAGTTATGAAGAACAACTATGTATGACACTCACGTATTTTAGAGAATACAGAAGTCAGTACCATTTAG
>JADGDF010000344.1 GCA_016745055.1 Thiotrichaceae bacterium
CGCCCTTTGGCTTGCCAGTTGTGAACACCATAACAACGTTTGCCACTCAAAGCGTAACCATGGGTACGTGGCATATCCTGAGCAAAACCACTTTCATCTCAATAAACAAGAACTTTACCTTCTGATTCATAATCTTGTATCTTTTGCTGAAATACTTCTTGTGCTTGTTCATCAGCTTTTGGATGTTTGAGTGTTTTTTTTACGACTGATAGCTAAACGCTTTAAGGCATCACCGACTGTTCTATGTGCAACACCTAAACGTTTAGCTCTTTCCCATTGATAAGCATCTGGATACATCTCTACATCCTTCGCCAAGGCTTCCATATTAATCTTCGTCGCGGGTTTGTTACGGGTTGTACAAGGTGCAAGTTTGTTTTGCCAGCGAAAAAGCGTTCTGATTGGGATATCAAAACGCTCACCGGTTTCTTGGAAACTCAGATTGTACTTGTCTTTGGTGGCAAATACTTTTTCGCGAAATTTAAGTGGGTTAGTCATGTATATATTATGACATATTATTACACATCAGCTATATCAAGTACCAACACCATATCCACTTTAACATCTCCCACAAAGATACGAGTCCTTTCGGAAGCCATATCGGTGGGATAATTATCTGCTGTGACATTGGCTTCATGGATTAGCTCTAATAAACCAGCATCAGTTAGTGTCACATCCATTTCAATCGTGGTATGACTAATTGCATCAGGAGTACCAATACTTAGGTCTTCTACAGTACACAGCACTTTACCTTCTTCAGTTTCACAACGGCCATGTTCAGCAGAGACCTTATCCAACGTTACGCCTTTTGGTAAACGAGAAACAATACGAATATTACTTGCCGTTTCTTTCGGTGCATATTCATTGAGATCAATCCCAATGCTGTAATGTAATTTACCTTCCATGATCACAGGATCAGGCAAATCATCAATGGTGACAGACAGATACGGATTGACATGATTATGCGTCTTCTTAGAACCTGTTTAAAGTCTTTGAAAAAATTTAAAAGTTGTCAGATAATGAAGTAATGAGAAAAACATACCCAAGTGACCTAAGTCGCAAACAATTTGAACAAATCCAACCCCTTCTGGAAAGAGCCCGCAAACGCACTAGTCCAAGGAAAGTGGAGCTTTATGAAATCTTTTGTGCAGTATTAGAGTTGTATCCCGTTAAAAATCAATCAATTAGCTAGATAAAAGTTCCATAGTCCGGCACATACTCCAATTATTTCATCATATAAATCAATAA
>JADGDF010000233.1 GCA_016745055.1 Thiotrichaceae bacterium
ACGTGTCGGGGCAAACAAACTAGCGTCTCGCTGAGAATTGAGTCGCTCTTAGGGATAGGACGTCCCGGGAGCGTCACGAAATCTCTGCGTGACACCGGGAGTTCCAGGGAGTAGTCAGCCTGAAATGTACCGGCCATGGATAAATCCATCACCGACAAATCAATGGGCATCGCTGGAATATCAGCGAGTTCATAACTGAATGAGTCACTGGTTTCAGCATTGCTGCCAAACAAGTCGGTGAGCAGGTTTGAGCCCCACATACTTTGGTCGCTACCACTTACCTGCATATCCAATTGGCTAAGCGTTATTGTGTCGATATTGTTGACATTAACGGTGATCACAGCATTTGCGGTTTCGTTGAAAATATCTGCGGCTTGTACTGTCAGACTATAATTTTCCCCGTCTTCATAATCCAGACGGCTGACACTTTCAGCAATGGATAGTGCGCCCGTGTCTGGGTCTAAGGTAAAACGTCCCGCGTCATTACCGGATAGAATACTGAAGCTGAGCGTATCACCCACATCACCAGCATCGCCAACCACCGTACCGATGACTATGCCGCCGTTGGTATGTTCATCAACAGAGAAACTCTGGGCATTGATCGAAGGCACTGTATTGATGCTAATCACTAATCCACTTTGCAGCCACAGTTTTGCGCTGCCCGCGCTATAAAGGTCATAAGTAATACCATCAAGTGTGCTAGTTGCATTATCCGCTACCCATTGCTGATTGAAGGAAAACACCGTATCCCCGACATCGCCTTTGACAATGATTCGGGTGCTACCACTGACGCTTTTATTAAAGGTCAGGGTATTATCGCCGCTACCTGTAATATCAATCATTTCCACGTTGCGTACCCGCGCAGATGCTGATGCCAAGTCCAATAACAAGCCTGCACCATCGAGTTGCAAGGTATCATTACCCGTACCGCCATCAATGCGGATAAAACTGGTGTCGCTAATCACGATAGTATCATCACCAGGACCACCATAAAGTACATCAGCCCCGCCGTTACCCGTCAGCGTATCGTTGCCTTGACCGGCAGCAATGGAATCGCCGATAGCTGTGCCCGTGAGCACATCATTTGAGTCAGTACCCCAATGGCTGATATTGTCGCCTTTGCCTGCCATCAGATAAACACTGCCAGCCTTACTTAGGCTGCCCGGATCAGCATAAGCCGAACCAAACAGCATGTCATCGATACCGTCACCATTAGTATCTCCTGCTCTGGATAACCAATAGCCAAGTTCATCACCCAGTTCGCCAGTGGTGTAAAAACCACCGTTGCTGGTGACCACGTCACTTAAATAGACGGCACTTGTATCGCTCTTGCCGTAAACAATATAAACAACACCATTGGCATTGTTACCATAGCCTCCAGCGGCATAGGGATCCCCTATCATCAGATCATCAAAGCCGTCGCCATTAATATCGCCAGTGCCACTTACCGCACCATAAATTTGAGCGGTATTGCTAAAGCTGATAGCCGAGGCATCGTTATAAATCACAAAACCGCCGTTGCCTGCTTCAATCTCGCTGAGATTAATATCAACATTGTCAATTGCGCCGAATATGATATAAGCGCGAGGTTCGTTCCATGCAGCACAACAACCAATATCCGTAGCCAGCAAAGCCATATCATTGATGCCATCAGCATTAATGTCCCCTAGAGGACTGGTCAGGAAATGGGGGGTAAAATTATAAGTCAAGTTTAGTGATGAATTTATATCAAAACCAAAGCTATTACCTGATACATTTGCGTTAATAGTGAATCCATTACCATCATTACTGATGCTGGAGTAATTGATTGCGCTACCAGAAGTTTTGCCAAAAATAAGGGGATTAATAGAATCAGAAATTGAACTAAGCATGAAATCAGTTAAGCCATCACTGTTAACATCTCCTGTACTCATGATCGCTTTCAACCATGGCCATCCTTGATTATTCTTTCTTCCAGAAGTAACGATGGCAAAGCCACTATTATTGCTATCCTCAGCAATATCTGCCAGTTCGACAGCAATACCATCAGTTTTACCAAACACGACATAGGCGATATTGCTATCATTTATCTTAGTAGTACTAAAACCCGGCGTTGATATTTGTTTCGCAGGTTCACCAATGATCAAATCAGCTAGCCCATCACCGTTGACATCACCCATCGCAACCGAGCCACCACTTTTATCATAGGTATAAGCACCGTTCATGGCAAAACCGCCATTATCACTGTCTTGTGCAATAGCACTCAGTTCAACTGCTGAGGTATCGGTTTTACCAAAGACCACATAGGCTGTTCCTGAATCAGTACCATTAGGATCGGCAAAAGGGGTACCTATCAATAAATCATCCAGACCATCACCATTCACATCTCTGTTGCCGCTGACCGCAAAACCGGCCTCATCATTGGCAGCTTCACCGTTAATCACAAAACCTCCCGTGCCAGCCGCAATATCAGTAAATCCAGCGGGTACACCATCTGCTGCACCAAAAATTACATAAGCGCGTCCAGCATTGCTGCCATTGCTATCATCTTGTGGAACGCCAATGATAAAGTCCTCAAGACCGTCGCCGTTCACATCGCCAGCACTGGCAAGCTGCCAGCCACTATAATCATTCGCTGCCAAGCCGTTGATGCTGTGGGCATCGGTACTCAATGAATCAGAAACATTGTTAATATCAATGCTGATATTCGCACTGCTACTGGCACCGGTGCCGTCTGCCACCTGTACTGTCAGCGCGTATTGGGTCATGCCGCTTTCATAGTCCAGTTGTGCGACATCTGCCACGCTGATTTTTCCGGTATTGGCATTAATCGCAAAAGCACCACTGTTGTTGCCTGCGGTAATGCTGTAAGTGTAATTCTGCACACCGATGTCCCAACTGCCCGCTTCAAACACAAAATACTGCAATTCAAAATCATCCCAATACGAGGTATAAGTCGATTCATACTCGTAATGCAGATAACCGGAAAAACTATTGGCGGAAATAGCGGTGAAACGAAATACGGTGTCGCTAATCTCCTTATTTAAGGGCTGCACAAACACCACTGGATTCGTATAGCTGTTCAATAAAGTAACGGTTGAAGCTGAGCTGCGACTGGTATCGGAGAATGCCAGCGTACCTGCCTCACCGATAACCGTACCATTAACATCGCTCAAACTACCACTGCCTTGCATGGCCAGAAGGCTCACAGCCTCAGCACTGTGATCGCCGTCATCGATCTCATCCATGTATACCTTCGCAGCAGTTTCACTCACTGTTCCCGTTCCAACCCCCACCTGATCCGTACCGTTATTAGTCGCTACGGTGGCAAGCAATTGTGGCGCATCCGTGAAAGGTCCGCTAAAATTCACTTGTGTTTTTGACTTGGTAACCACTTCATCGGTCAAGGCGGTTTCAAAAGGCAATCCGCTCCAGAATCCCTGAGTCGCATTCTCAATTGCCAACCAGCCTACGGTTTCCGAGCCGTTAACACTATCGATTGAATCAACGGTGGAATTAACTTCTAAATCGGCTTCCAATATGGTCTCAAAGCCTGAAGTGATCGTATTTTGCTGGCGGTCACGAAAGAGAATATCGTAGCCGTTTTTGGAGTATGGTTTTGGTCCACCGGAGCCGTAAGTCGATTTGGTGTAGTTCACCGTATAGTCGCCAGTGCTCTGTACTTGACTAAAAACAATCGGTGCGGCGTTGAAAGTATTACTGAAATTCACCGGCTCAAATGCTTCGCCCCGTGTACTCCAATTGCTCACGCTCTGACTACCTACCTCTAATTTAAGCGTTGACGTATTTGCCGCGCCAGTGGCACTCAGTTGTCCTATCAAAGTGCCGTTGGCGGTGTTTTCATTGACACTGAAACTTGCATCTGACAAGCTCGGTGCAGCGATGCTTTGGGCAGAAAAGCCCAGCAGCAATATAGTTGATACCAGTAAACATAGCTGGTAAAAAAAGGGATGTGATTTTTTCACTCCAATTTCTCCATTGATGGAAAGATAGTCTCGCATTTGAAATAAGTATATTTCTTACCGAGAGATTGGTCATAGCGTGTTATTTCAAATAAAACGCTGACTCACAAATAGATACTTGAGGTAAATCAAAACTTGGCCTTTCAAGGAAGGCGGTATTTATCTTGCAAAAAAGTTTAACCCTCTGATAAAACCCAAAATTGACATATATAAGCATGTGTTAAAAATATAAGTATATGTTAAGAATTAAGAAAATATACGACACATAAAGTACGTGTTAACTTGAGTTTTTGTAAAATAGCTTTTAATATCAATTAATTGGAGATATTTTTGGTATAAAAATTTTTTTGCTTATAATGAATAAGCTTTGCGGGTGCAGATTTGTAACCAAAGGTATCTACACAAATATTGAAACCTCTTATAATTTAGTAAGTTACAAAAAATTCAAGAGATCATCATAACCTATTGTTTTATAAATAGATTAAAAATTTGTGTCGATACCATTGGTTGCAAACTCCGACCCACCGGAGTCATTGCCACTAAGTTAAGGATTTTTTCAGTTTGAAGTGCAAGATTTATCTTGCTCACACAAACTATAGTAAAATTCCTATAAACATATACCATGATATGGAGTAATGAATAATACCAAATGAATAATAGTAAAGATTTAAGAGAGCGCGTAGTGAAATTTG
>JADGDF010000234.1 GCA_016745055.1 Thiotrichaceae bacterium
TATTGATTTATATGATGAAATAATTGGAGTATGTGCCGGACTATGGAACTTTTATCTAGCTAATTGATTGATTTTTAACGGGATACAACTCTAATGTTAGCGAAATAATTAAGACTGTATATTTGATTAAAGGCAATACTTGACATTTCAAATTAGATATATTTTTAAGCTTCGTTAGAATAATTATTCATGAAAAGTTTCCCCCAACAATTTTTTGTAAAATGTTATACTTTTGACCAATGACCCTTTTTTAGCTTAGTGTTAAGAGGATTTAGCGTGACTCAAGCCCGCCGTAAAAAACAATATTCTGCTAGCAGCAGTAGTAGTAAAAAACCCGTTAAACATGGATTACAAGAAATTGTTTTTATTTTCTTCTGTTTCTTAGGTCTATATTTATTTGTTTCCCTATTTACTTACAATCCTATGGACCCAGGCTGGTCACGGGATTTTGGAGAAGTTGAGGATATAAGGAATAAAGGAGGTATCGCAGGCGGTATGTTTGCGGATATATTTTTTTACCTCTTTGGCTACTTTGCCTATTTATTCCCTTTTATGGTTGGTTATGTCGGATGGTTGCTTTATAAAGAACGCCATCACGCCATTTTAGCTGAACCAAAAAGTTTAATTATCCCTAGCATCGGTTTTATTTTAACTTTAAGTGCAGGATGTGGATTAGCCATTGTTCATTTTGCTGGTGAAAATATCTTATTACCCAGTCACGCAGGTGGTATTTTAGGCATGGCTGTCGGTAAAACGTTAGAAAGCATGGTTGATCAGCTCGGCGCAACTTTAGTGTTGATTGCCGTGTTTTTCACTGGTGTAACCTTGCTAACAGGTTTATCTTGGTTAAGGTTAATGGATACATTAGGATTTTACACATTGCAATATCTACCCACAGCACACCACTTTTTGGCAAAACAAATTTTACCCTATATTCTATTGTCATTTAGGCAAAGTTGGCGATTCTTGAAACAACTGTTCTTATACATTTCTTCCTTTGGCGCACACAAATGGCAAAATTGGCAGGAACGTCGTGCACAAAGAAAAGCTCAGTTGCAGGAAGAAGAAGATGAATACTTTGAGGACGATTATGATTACGAAGATGAATATTTTGAACGGTCAGAATTTGTTGAGCCACAACAAGCAACGGCAGCCCTACCTTCTCCTGTCGCCAAAACTACGCCTGAAGTAGTGGCACAACCCACTTTAGATGCAACTAGTTCAACACGCTGGAAATTACCCCCATTAGATTTATTAGATGAATTTGATATACCGCCTTATCCAGTAGAACATTTTGCAAAAACGCTGCAAGAAGCTTTTGTCGCCTTAAAAATTGAAGTAGAAATTAAAACAGTTTATCCAGGTCCAGTACTGGTTGGTTTTGAAGTATTGCCCTTAACCTCTGTAGAGAATAATTTAGAACAAATTAGTAATGGATTGGCCCAAGCTTTAAATGTGCCTAAAGTAAAAATTGTAAGTATGCAAACAGGTGAATGGGCAGTAGAAATACCAAACCTTGAGCGTCAAACAATTTACTTCAAATCATTATTGGCAGAATTGGCTTATCAACAGCATAAATCCCCCCTAACCGTTGCATTAGGTGAAGATGCCTCGGGACAAGCTGTCATTGTTGATTTACTGCGGCTACCTCATATTTTAATGGCAGGTGGTGTAGATGCTTTAGAAACAGCAATAACTTTACATACCCTTTTGCTAAGCACTTTATACAAGGCCACGCCAAACCAACTACGGTTGCTAGTGATTGATAATAAAGACAAGGAATTAGCGCTTTACGCAGATTTACCTCACTTAATTTCTCCCGTTGTTTTAAAACCGTACTCAGCATTGAAATGGTTAAATTGGTCCATCCAAGAGATGGAAAGACGTTATCGTTTGATGGCTGAAATTGGGGTACGCAATATTGAAGGCTATAACGAACTGTTAACTAATGCCGAAAATATGGACTTCTTGAATTCTTTGGCCGAAACCAAATCACCTTTGCCCTACATTTTGATAGTCGTCAGTGAGTTAGCAGAATTAATAACGCATTCAACATTATCAGCTAACGTAGAAACTTCAATTGTACGTTTAACTCAAAAAGCACGAGCTGCAGGCATTCATCTCATTTTAGCTACACAATATCCAACAAATCATGTGTTAACAAACGCAGTTAAATCAAATATTCCTACGCGCATTGCTTTTCAAATGAACAGTAAAACAGAGTCACGTTTGGTTTTGGGCCAGATAGGGGCTGAAACTTTGTTAGGTGAAGGCGATATGTTATACGTTAATACGGGCACAGCACTTCCTGCCCGAGTTCATGGTAGTTACGTAGCAACACATGAAGTTGAACGTGTAGTGCACTATTGGAAGACCCAGGGCATACCCGATTATGTGGAATTGATTGCAGGAGTTAATGAATAATTTTTACAAGCTATATATAGTCCAATAAAAATAGTACGCATCTTAATATTGGGTTGCCTTACCAACTCAATTTAACCTAACTAGTTTCTCATTCTGCTGTTTCTTCAATCTGATTTTTCTCGCTCCCAAGCTCTGTTTGGGAGTGTGCATGGGAACAAAAAAAATATCCAAATAAACTTCAATGTGAGATAACTCACATCTTTTACCCAAAACGCTGTTGCATTGGTAACAAACTCTTGATTTAAATTTAACTAAATCAATTAGTTAAAAATAGGTATACTCCTTGCTTTTAATAAAAAATGAATCAGTGAGCACACATATTATGGCAAATATTATTTTTTATGAAAAACCAGGTTGCCGCAATAATACACGGCAAAAAAAATTACTCAAAGCAGCAGGACATACCCTCGTAGAAAAAGACTTATTGGCTGAACCTTGGACGGAGGCACGTTTAAGGTTATTTTTTGAAGGCTATCCGGTATCTGAGTGGTTTAATCGAGCAGCGTCTCAGATAAAATCTGGTGAAATAAATCCAGATATAGTAACAAAAGAAGAAGCCATGCAATATATGCTGGTAGAACCTCTGTTAATTCGACGTCCCTTGATGCAATCAGAAGGACAATACCGCATAGGTTTTCAACAAGAAGCGGTGGATAAGTGGATTGGGTTAACTACAACTGTGCAATTACAAGACATGGAAACTTGTCAGCAAGACCATGATCCCTGTGCCCAACACTCGTAGATGGCAAGCTGTCTGAAAAAAGAATCTAAGTCTTAACGCATCCAATTGGTTGGTATATCATCACCAAAGCTCTGCTTTGCGAGTCTGGAAGCAAGATCTTCCCATGCAGACATTCCCACATTGAGTTTCACTGCTATTAAGTTAAGGATTTTTTCAGTTTGGCGCGCAAGATTTATCTTGCTTGAACAAACTAAAGTTTGTACTTCTGCGAGTCTGCGAGCTTAACTTAATGGCCATGAAACTCTTTTTGGGAGCGAAAGAAAAGAATAAGCCCCTCTCTGTCATTTCCCCTATAACTTGGCTATACTTGGCTTAATCATGACAATGACAAAGGATTAGCCATGTCCAATTTATTCTTACTCGATATTGAAACTGATTACGATAAATACCATGCGGTTTTGCGTTTGTTTGATAACAATAATGTGTTGTTGGTGATCAATGAAGTCTGTTTGAGTGATGCTGATGGTTTTTATTGGCAAGGTTTATTTGATACATGCCGTCATGTGGAAAATTATGCGAATAATCGTCGTGTGGATTGGCAAAGTGAGCCTTTATCTGCTGAGCAATTGTTAGCAGAAATTGGGGAATTTTTAGGGAAAAAAGTTCTAGGTTCAGAAATTTTACAGCATTTGTATGTTGATGAGAATGAGATTAGCCAACGTACTGTATTAATTCGTTTACTTGATACAAAAAGTGATGTATTAGCTGCCGCGTTTGCACGTATTCCTTGGGATTTAGCCAGCCCAACTCAACAAGATGAACCTTTATATCAAAAAAATAGGGTGGTTCGGGCGATTACCAAAGATGATAGTTTACAAACCAAGCAAGTGGCGTTGTCATTGACAAATCGAGAGCCGTTGCGGGTATTGTTGGTGTTTGCGCAAGCGGATACGTCGCCGTTGTTGAATTTCCGTTTAGAGCGTGAGCATTTGTTAACGTTTTTTCATGACAAGATTTTGCCTAAGCAGTTGGTGCAAGTGGATGTGTTGACGTATGCAGTGAGGCGTGTCGGCAGGATGATTTGAAAAAGGTGTATTTGGATGATACGGTGTATCAGGGTACGGAACGTTATGAGGTGATGCGGGATAATTTGATTGATGCGTTATTAGACTTATTGCGAAATAAGGTATTGAAACAATAGGGAGAAAAGTTAAACTAGTGGTTATAGAAACTAAACAAGTCCATAAGGAAATAGATGAACTACGAAAAACTGAAAGTTTTATCAAATGAAAAGTTTAAACGCTATTTAGGAGTAAGTAAAGAACTATTTGAAGAGATGGTGAATGTGTAGACCTCGAACCAGACTGGGTAACACACCTAAACTAAGTTATGAAGAGCAACTATGTATGACGCTCACGTATTTCAGAGAGTATGAACTCAGTATCATTTAGGTGTGGATTATGGTCTATCAGAATCCAATGTATGTAGGACAATCCAAAAGATAGAAAACAAGCTAATGAGAAGTGGTAAATTTAGTTTATCA
>JADGDF010000345.1 GCA_016745055.1 Thiotrichaceae bacterium
TTAAACGCGCTCAAAGGCACAGTGAATGAGACGGGCTTGACCAACAATAACAAATAGTCTTTACTATCTGCTTAATATCATTGGACAAGTTAAAGTTTATACTTAATTGAGTATAAAATCAACATGGTTTGCAAGAAAATGAGTATAGAAAATAGATTAAAACAAGTTATGGAAACTAAAAACATGAATATTAAGAAGTTTTCAGAAACAACTGGTATTCCATATAGAACTTTACAAAACTATTTATTAGGAGAAAGAAAAATTGGAATTGAAGCTCTTGATAAAATAAATACCCAATTAGGTATAGATTTGAATTGGCTTTTGACAGGCAAAGAAAATACTCACAAAGCAGTAGATAAAAAGTTGATGATTGAGTGGCTAACGCAATGGCTAGAAAATGCAGACGAAAAGAATCAGATTTGGTTGGAAATACAGATGAAGCGGTGCTTTCCAGAGTTTGAACAGTGGGAAAAACTCAAACACCAAAAAATGCGCGATTAGAACTAATTTCATAGTAGTATGAAAGCAACAACTCAAAAGAAAACCACCACTACCAAAACGACAAATTCTCGTCCAACGCAAAAAATGCAGCTTCAACCAAAAAAACGAGGGTTGTCGACTCGGACGAGAGTTTGTGCAGGGTATTGGTTTTAGCATGGTAATTCACTGTAAGAGGAAAGCCAGGTAGTCAGGTAGATTGGGCAACGGTTTTTGTTGCCCACCAAGTTGAAATCAAAAACAATCCATACATAGTAAAATTAATGGTGGACTGATTCTTTAACAACCCTTAAGGAAAACACTATGAAAGCAACAACTCAAAAGAAAACAACAACTACTAAAACGATAAATTCTCGTTCAACGCAAAAAATGCAGCGTCGACCAAGAAAACAAGGACTGTCGACTCGGACGAGAGTCTGTGCAGGGTGGCTTTCTATTAGATGATTGTAGTTCACTGTAAGAGGGAAAGCCAGGTAGTCTGGGCTCTTTCTAAACAGCCAGGTGGATTGAGTTAGAAAGCCTAACCAAACTAACCACTTTAACAACCTTTGTTGTTAAAGAACCAGCCTTCCATTAATTTTACTATGTATGGATTGTTTTTGATTTCAACTTGGTGGGCAACAAAAACCGTTGCCCCATAGGCATCAATTTAAGAAATTCCTTGTCTGATTGGATTCAAACTGGTTAATATTTAGAGTAACAATAACGGATGAATCGAATGCCTGTTTTTCA
>JADGDF010000346.1 GCA_016745055.1 Thiotrichaceae bacterium
TATTGATGGAAATTTGGACAATACATCAACAGATCAAACGACAGGTAATACTACCAATGATATTCCCTTATTCCTTGGAAGGCGCGGTTCTAGTATTGAGCAATATAAGAATTACTTCAAAGGAATAATAGATGACTTGTTTATTTACAATCGTGCCTTATCTGAAACCGAAATCCAACGACTTTATCAGTTTGGTAGTGAACCTGAAAAATTTACTCTGAGTATTACTCAGCCTAAAAATGGAACCGTGACAGGTGAAAATATTGACTGTGGCACAATGTGCTTGGTTGATTATGAAAGTAACTATCTCGTCACTTTAAATGCCATACCCAAAGAAGGCTATCAATTTATTGACTGGACAGGTGATTGCACGGGTTCAGTGGGTACCATTGATGTGCTAATGGATCAAACCAAAAATTGTACCGCTAACTTCGCTCAAATAATAATGGGTGAAGAAGCCTTCAATTTAGCTAAAAAAGGCCCTGGTATTAGCAGAGTTAAACTTCAAGGCGATAACGCTTGGATAATTGATTGTAGAGCTGATTGCACACAAGCCAGTTACGACTTTTCTTTGAATGCTGAACTACTTTTAACCGCTTCACCTAAAACTGGCTATGAATTCAAAGGTTGGCAATGTGACAATGGCTTGACCAGTGATAAACGCCGTTGGTCTTTTACATTCGACAAAGCAGTTACTTGTACCACAACATTTGCTCTAATTGAAGATGATCCTAATTTCAGAAAATTTACCGTAACATTCATAGGTACAGGCAGTGGGCAAATTTCTGCGGGCAATGTTGTTATTGGCAAACAAGGTGAAATGAACTTTAATACGGGTCAAAGAATTTCTCTTAAAGCAGAACCAAATGATGCTCTATCGATCTTTAAAGGTTGGTCGGGTGACTGTTCTGGTACTAAATCTACCATCAGACTCAAGATGGATAGCCATAAGGCTTGCTATGCTGAATTTGAAAGTGTCGTTGCACAAGTAAGCCAAGAAATAGTAGTTCAACTCTACCAAGATGATGCATTTGCAAATAAATATCCACAAGCTGAAAATAGCGAATGTTTGCAAGAAGCCATGAGTTTTTCCGTGATTCCTATGCAATTTATTGAATCACATTTGCAAACTAAAGCAATTTGGCCTGCACAATTTAATGATACTGAATGGTATAACCCACCCCCTGTTAGTCAAAATTGTACACAAAGTGTTAAAATGGTTGACAGC
>JADGDF010000235.1 GCA_016745055.1 Thiotrichaceae bacterium
AAGCAATATGAATTACGAAAAACTGAAAGTTTTATCAAATGAAAGGTTTAAACGCTATTTAGGGGTAAGTAAAGAACTATTTGAAGAGATGGTGAATATAATTAGACCTCGAACCAAATTGGGCAGCATACCTAAGCTAAGTTATGAAGAGCAACTATGTATGACGGTCACGTATTTTAGAGAATACAGAAGTCAGTACCATTTAGGTGTGGATTATGGTCTATCAGAATCCAATGTATGTAGGACAATCCAAAAAATAGAAAACAAGCTAATGAGAAGTGGTAAATTTAGTTTATCAGTTGGTGAACATGAGTGTATAGTCGTTGATGCGACAGAACAAGAGATTGAAAGGCCAAAATAGATTTTAATAGTAGAAAGATTATTTCAACCTACTTTGCTAAAGGCAGTGTTCATGATTTTACCTTATTCAAACAAAGTCTCAAGAAAGCTCAACTTGATGTCTCTATACAAGTATTAGCTGATAGCAGTTATCAAGAAATGGGAAAATACCATGCTTGTTGCCAAATCCCATTTAAAAAAACTAAGCTTTGCCCTTTGACTGAGGAACAAAAACAGGCTAACCGCCAACTGGATAAAATCCGTATTATTGTCGAACATGTAATACGAGCTCTTAAAATTTTCAAAATGCTTGCGCTTCGTTACCGAAATCGTCGTAAGCATTTTGCTCTACGGTTTAACCTTATTGCTGCTATATATAATAAACTAATTATTTAAGCTTGTTAACAACTTATTTCGCAAGAGGTCTAATCTGAACAAGTACTTTTTCTTTATCGTAATGATGCTCTGAACGATATTGGAATAACTAACCTGGAATATCAATAGGTGCCATATTAGTCTGATTACTTGGATGGAGGTAATGATTGGCACAAGTGAAGATGATACGTTTATAGCCGATTTTTTACAGGAGTATTTTGTTTTACAACCTATTACTTAAGCAGGGCAATCGCCTTAAAAAGGAATTGACACGGAAGTATGAATTATGTTTCAGTGATGTTTTCGGTAAAAAATCATGAGCACCACCCCAACAGCATCAATAATAAAACATTTTTCATCCAGGGAAAATAATGATGATTAAGCAAGTCATTATAGTTCTGTAGTTATACTGAGCAATGTTTTGTTGCCCATTGGAAAGAATCATGAGCATAATTTATGAAAATTAAAGTTGCTTTTCTCAATATTGATGGCCAATTAGTACGAGTTATTTTGTCTGATAACGAAATGGTAGATGCTAAAATTGCTTTACGCGAGTTAAATGCAAAACAAATAAAAAAAGCCCCCCCTCCTTCTGACAATTTATTTCACTCTAATCATATACCTACGTTTATTTCTAATGTTTTAAATAATGCTTTTGAACCAGTGATTAATAGTCCTCATCTTAGTAACTCCCTTCTTTTCAAACAAGATATAACCATACAATCTGAAGTAAAAAATTTTATTACCCCCAAGCGTTACAAAACGAAGGTATTACGTTTTTGTCCTTCATCAATACGTGAAACATTATTTAGTTATGATCGTTGCATTTTAGGGTTCAGTTTAGATAACAAAAATCTTGAAGGAGAACGGTTAAAAGCAGTTATTGCCTGGATTAATCGTAGATTTAAACATTGTCTTGTATTGTTTGGTGACTCCATCTACAAACATACTTTGCAAATAAAAAATAATGTAGATGAAACTCAGGCATTGGAAAAAGCTATTTTACTAGGACAGAGGATATTTGTGGAAAATAAACCACTTTTTGAGGATAATGCTAATGCCTGTCAATTTGAGTACATTTTTGCTCAACAAGCACAGCAATTTTCAGATTACGATACCTATAATAACAATCTCTGGACATTATTTAACGAAAATGTTGACTTCAATAAGGGTGTGCGTGAGTTTGCTACCTATTTTGTAACGCGTTGTCATGCTCATTCAGATAAAAATATGCAATTAGCAAGTACTTATCTTATTGAAGAGTTAGCAATATTTTCTTGTCTGGCAGCTAAAAATTGGCCAGTTGTCGTGTATCCAGGCACCATTAGTATTATTGAAGAAATTGCAAATGGCCAATATGATGCGTTACCCAAAGAGTTAACAAATCAAATATATGTTAGCCTTTATATTAAATCTCGTGGCATTGTTTAGGGCAGGCAAGGAACTATGAACAAGACCTGGCAGAGGTCAAGCCTGCCAGGTTTGATCCGATCGATCCTAAGCGTTGGTTTATTTCATCTGTTTCACAAAATATTGACCTGCAGGCCAACTATAATAACCGGGCAAAATAGCAAAATTTGCTAAACCTTGTTCAAGAGTCGTTTCTTCCCAAGTTGAACTTAATGCTTTGTCCCCAACTTTGAGAGAATATATTGTTTCAATCAAAGCAGCAGCTTGTTTTACATCTAATCCTAAGTTAGGAGAAAAACTGAAGAACGTGGTGGCTTGAGGTGAATTGGTAATATCTCTAGCTTGCCAAGGATAAAAATCTGCAGACAATGTGGTTTTAACTAGAAAATCAGGAGCCTGTACAGGCACAAGTTTAATAGGCAAAGTTTTTGGATCACCTAACGTACAACCCGATAAGCTTTTATTGGCTGGACAATCAACGCTGGCTAAATAAGAAATCGGTGCTTTACCTGTGGCAAACATGGCATCATATTCACCTGAAATCACATTGGATAAAGCAGTTTCAGGAGAATCATAAGACAGTTTTGTGTCTTTTAATTGGATGCCATTCACCAATAAAGAACCTGTTGCTGTCACAAAGGTGCCAGACAATTTTTTACCCATATTGATTTTCTTGCCTGTCAAGTCACGACTATTTTCAATACCACTGTTAGTATTTACAATTAAGTGAACATCTTCACCGTAAAGTGGCATTAATACTCTGACAAACATAGCCATCAGCAATTCTTTGGAAATAGTTTGCATTGTGCGATCCACTGACATCACATAAAAACCAACATCTTCTTGATTTAAAATCATGGCACATTCACCATTGTACAGTCCGATCATGTTCTCCAAACTACCTGCTGTATGTTTTTCAACCAGCTTCATTCCTAAAATATTATTCACAACAGGCAACAAATCTTGAATGACCTTAGTATAAGTGCCGTGAGGATCTGCGCTACAAAAGTGAGGTTTAGGTTTGTCTGTTGGAAAGGGTACATCAGCAAAATAGTGAGCCACTTCGTAATCCCAACCATTAATTGGATTCGTTTTTATATTGGCAATGCTCGCTGCTTTATCCAATATTGCCCATTTTGCATGATATTTATCTGCATAACTAGTTTTATTTGCATAAAGTTTATCCAAAAAATTAGCTATTTTAGTACGATCTACATCTGGTCCCATCGTCAGTAAAGACCACACAGCAACATTATTTTCAATATCGCTTGTTAACCAGGGATACGTGGCTGCTGGAATGCTCAATGTCGTGTAATCAAAGGTAAAACCAGATATGGTCACAGGAATCAATGTAACATTAGCATCTTTGGGTAAATTGGAGAGTGCTTCAATGGGTGTACCAGCTACATAAAAGGTTGCATCTAAACTTCCATCAGCTACTTTGGTAACGGCGTTAACAGGAGCTTCATAACTATATTCAGGTGATTTAGCCAATGAATGGTAAACATTTAACAATTTATGTGCAGTAAAAAAGGTACCTGAATCTTTTTCACCAACATTCACCTTTTTACCTGCTAAGTCCGTGATACTTTTAATACCACTGTCTTTGTTAACTAACAGGTGGATGCTTTCTGGGTAAAGTGCTGCCATTGAACCTAAGTTCGTGCTGAACAATTTGGCTTCAGGAGTTGCTTGAAAATCAGCACCGGCTTGGATATACAAATCAGCTTGGACGACTGCCATATCACAACGTTTAGAAGCAATTGCTTTGGCATTTTCCAAACTGCCTTTTGTTTCAACATTTTCAAGCGTTAAGCCTAAAGTTGCTTTTGCTGTTTCTATAATACCACCAACATACTGATAATAAACTCCAGTCTTTGGACCAGAGCAAATCTTGCCATTTTTAAGGCCTGCAAAGGTATTAGTTAATAATCCTAATGTAAGCGTAAAAGTAAGAAAAAATTTTAAACACACAGACAATATTTTCATGGATTCTTCCAAAGTTAGTTTAATTCAAGTTAGATCCCGTGTAGCATCAATCATTTACTGTTGGATGGGATAAACATTCTTGAAACGTTTTTCGGTATTCAAGAGAAAGCTCTAACTCTTCTTGAGTGTAAGAAGCTAGCCATGACACGTTTTCGTGACACAAACCGGGGATGAAATTCTCTAAAACTCGTTTACCTAAAAATGCGGGATTCCGTCAAATTACATAGTAGGAAATAAAAAGTCGCGGTGAGGGGTATTAATGGGTACGCGGTGCAGAGGGTGAATAGGTAACACCTGCCACACAGATAAACCACAGTCTTTTAAAAAATCAATAAACCGATAGGCTTGCTTACCTAATGTGCCACTCCCCATAGAAGCTACCCATGACCCGCGCGCGTGACACAAACCGGGGATGAAATTCCTGCACATTGCATTTTCCCTTTCGTTAATATAAACTCTCCCTCAAGTGCT
>JADGDF010000236.1 GCA_016745055.1 Thiotrichaceae bacterium
TATAATAAATAAGTGTACATTATGGTATGGAATTTACCACTTTAACCTTAATTTACGCTCAACATATTTTGGAAAATTTATGTCAAAAGCCACCGTTAGTATAGTTTACTTCTTAATTGCCTGTTTATCTGTGATTTTATTCCCTGAAGTTCAGGCAACTTCACCCGTTCGATGTGACACGGTCTATGCTGTTCACGATGCTGATATTGAAGACAGTCAATTTTTTACTTACCATTTAAATACAAACACACTTGCTTCATTGGGTGAATTACATAAAGCTTATAACTTGGAAGGCTTAAGTGTTCATCCTACCTCCCATATTTTATACGCTTCTTCAGGCAATGCGGATGCCAAACTCTATAAGGTAGATGCCCAAACAGGAGAGCTGACTGTCGTTGGCAATATTGGGTTTGATGCAGTGGTTGCCTTGGCGTTCCGTCCCGATGGCAGTTTATGGGGGTGGTCAAAACAAGGACTGTTGCAAATTGATATTCTTACGGGACAAGGGTCGTTAATACTGTCTGGTAATTATAGTATTCAAGGTTTAACGTGGAACAAGTCAGGCACAACGCTATACGGAGTCGCCAAAGATACACCAGAGAATAGTACGTTATGGGCCTGGGAATATGACAGTGATGCTTGGCAAATTGCCTGTGAAACGCTTCCCAAGAGAGTTGAAGCCCTAGAAACTCGTCCAGATGGGCTGTTCGCCTATGGTTTTCATAATGACAAACAATTACGCATTCACACCTACGATATTGATAACTGTGAAACGTTAACTGATGGACAGATTGATACACCATTTAATGACGTTGAAGGCATTGCCTGGCCTGACTGTAACGGATTATCTAATACTGAAATTTTAAAAGCCTATTTAGAAAGTGAAGGTTATCAAGAGGTAGTCATTGACGATAATGGTGCTGTTTCTGCGATGTTGGGTGCGAAAGAACATCTGGCACAATTAGACAGTCAAGTAACTCAAGGCACACCACCAGCCGGTGGCCAATTGGTAATGGCTGCCATTGACGATCAAAACAATGATGGTATTGATGACTTTTTGATTACCTACCCCAATGGTGAGCAACAAGTTTTATATTATTACGGAGTCGAAGAACCGCCAGAAGATTGTCAAACGCTAGTAGCCCCTCCTGTTGATCCCACGGTAGTGAGTATTCCTTCACTGGTGACTCAATTCATTTATACGGGTGATAATCCCATTCAAACGGGTGTTGCTTCAGGTACGATTAACCTTGAACATGCCGCTACAATACGCGGTCTCGTCACCACGGTAGACGGTGAACCTTTCCCCAACGTCACCGTGACCATTAAAAATCACCCTGAATACGGTCAAACGATTACCACTTGTGATGGCTATTTCAATATGGTGGTTAATGGTGGTGGAACGTTAACGATAAACTACCAAACAACGGGTTACTTACCTATTCAGCGTAAGGTCAAATCTCAGTGGCTAGACTATGTGATCGCTGATGATGTCGCCATGACCGCCTTAGATCCGCAAGTCAGTGTGATTGATTTAACAGCGAATAAAGTTCAAATAGCTAAAGGCAGTGTGGTCACAGATGAAGATGGTACACGTCAAGCGGTGGTATTATTTCCCAAGGGCGTGACAGCCTCCATGACCTTACCTGATGGTTCTACACAAGCATTGACGCAATTAGATGTCAGAGCGACAGAATATACAGTCGGAGAAAATGGCCCTGACGCCATGCCAGCGCCTTTGCCACCTGCGAGCGCCTACACTTATGCGGTTGAATTAAGTGTTGACCAAGCGATGGCGATTAGTCCTACGACACAAGTCAATTTTAGTGAATCAGTACCGCTTTATGTGGATAATTTTCTTGGCTTTCCTGCAGGAGAAATAGTCCCTGTAGGTTGGTATGACTATACTAAAAGTGCTTGGGCAGCTTTAGATGATGGCATCGTCATAGGTATTATCAGCATAGAAAATGGAGTAGCTATATTAGACGTTGATGGGAGTGGTCAAGCAGCGAGTAATGCTATGCTTGCTGAACTTAGTATTACAGAAGAAGAAAGACAACAGCTTGCTGAACTATACGAGCCAGGAAAGACTGTATGGCGTTCACTTATTCCTCATTTTACGGCTGTAGACTGTAATTTTATGGTTTCTAAGGATGCTAAACCTCCCTCTGTACCAGACCCTGAAAATGGAACCCACAATAACCCTAATAAGCCCTGTAAAAAAAATGGCTGTATCATTGAAGCTGAAAATCAAGTGCTGGGGGAAAGTCTTCCTGTTGCCGGTACTCCTTTTAGCTTAAATTATCGTAGTAATCGGGCACAAGGGTATACAGCTCCGTATGTTTTAGATATAACCCTACGAGGTGATGAAATATCTCCAAGTCTCAATAGAATATTGTTAGATATTGAAGTTGCAGGAAGAAAATTTGAATATGATTTTCCTAATGGTAAAAAACAAGTTACTTTTGTTTGGGATGGCCTAGATGTATTTGGACGTCCAGTACAAGGTGTCCAAAAAACTAGAGTGAGTATTGGCTACGTATACAATAGAGTCCGATATGGAGGAGTCTCCGTTAGACGTTTTGGAGGAGGGGGAGGTGGTGGCTCATTTGGAAGGGCAGCGACCAAGATTACTTACGTTCGCTCACGACAAGAAATTGGTTTATGGCAGCACTTTAATACCACTATTGGTGAATGGCAACCGCTAGAGATGGGCGTTGGAAATCTTAGGTTAAATATTCACCATCACTACGACTCAGTCAATAGAACTTTATATCAAGGTAATGGTAGTCAGCGACAAGCAAACTCAACAGCTAGTTTAATGATTAACACTGTTGCAGGGAGTCGCGAAAGATGGTTTTGTTGTGACGGTAATTTGGCAACAAACGCAAGGATAAATTACCCTCATGGTATTGATTTTGATGCTGAGGGCAATTTATACATTGCAGATCATCATAGTAATCGCATTCGTAAAGTTGATAATGAGGGTATTATTAACACAGTTGTTGGTGATGGCTATGTAAAGTATGTTGGCCACCTTTCCATGGCAACTGGTCGTTTTAACGGTGATGAAATACCTGCCACAGAAGCAAGTTTATATAAACCAAAGGGCATTGCTATTGGCCCAGATGGCAGTTTATATATAGCTGATAGTGAGAATCACCGTATTCGGCGGGTAGATACTGAAGGTATCATTCATACGGTAGCGGGTGACGGAAATGGTCGTTTCTTCGGTGATGGTGGCCTGGCAACAGAAGCTAGCTTATATATGCCTTATGATGTTGCTTTTGATTCCGAGGGTAATATGTACATTGCGGATCACAAAAATAACCGTATCCGTAAGGTAGATGCGAATGGCATTATTAGTACAGTGGCAGGTAATGAAGATAGATACTTTAATGGAGATGACCAGTTAGCGACAGAAGCAAGCCTATATTATCCAACAAGTATTGCTCTTGATTCTGTTGGTAATTTGTATATTGCAGATATGTCTAATTATCGTATTCGTCGTGTGGGGGTGGATGGAATCATCACGACAATTGCAGGTACGGGATCTAGGTCTACAGGCATTAGCGACGAAGGGTTAGCAACAGAAGCTTATTTGAAGATTCTACGGGGTATTACCTTTGGACCAGATGGCAATTTATATATAGCTGATTATCGCCGTATTCGTCAAGTAGATGCCCAGGGAATTATTCATACTGTTGCTGGACGTGAAGATTATGTACCAAGGCATTTAGGTGATGGGGGTATAGCCACAGAGGCTACTTTATTTAACCCCGTAGATATTGCTTTTAGTCCTGATGGCCGTTTATATATCTCTGATAGTGGTCACTATCGAGTTAGAGGCCTGGAACCTGCTTTGCCTGGATTTTCTACAAGCGATGTGATTGTCTCCGCAGAAGATGGAGTCACTGCCTACCAATTTACCTCAGAAGGCCACCACCTACGCACATTTAACAGCGTCACAGGCCAAACCATTTACACCTTTTCTTACGATGATAATGGCTACTTAATTGCAGTTGAAGACCTTGATGGTGATATTACTCGTATTGAACGTAATGGAGAAACTCCCGTTGCAATTATTGCCCCAGACGGTCAACGTACAACATTGACAGTTGATGACAATGGCTATCTCAATTCAATCACTAATCCTGCGAGTGAAACCCATCGACTCAATTATACTGAAAAAGGGTTATTAACGAAATTTGTTAATCCACGTCATCATAAATCAGTGTATCGCTATGACGAGTTAGGTTTACTCGTTGAAGATACCGATGCAGCAGGCGGTGGTTGGAACATTACCCGCACTGACTTTGAGGAAGGTTATGCCACGACGTTGACCTCAAAGGAAGGACGTGCGTCTAATTATAAAGTTGAACCTCAAAGTAATGGCGATGTAGTGCGCACTAACACAGCGCCCGACGGCACTGTCACGCAAACTCACAAGAAAGCTAATGGTGAAACTATTGTAACCACACCCGATGGCACTGAGATCATCACTAAAAAAGGTCCTGATCCCCGTTTTGGTATGCAAGCGCCGATTACGGCGAAACTCAGTATTACCACCCCCAGTGGCTTAA
>JADGDF010000067.1 GCA_016745055.1 Thiotrichaceae bacterium
AACAGATAGGAAGGGAGCTTTTGAACGTTGCAAATTGTCTGGTGTAGAAAAAGTGTTAGTAGATGGTGGATATACCCGAGCTCCTTTTGCCAAAGAAGTCAGACACACACTCAAGGCGACTGTAGAAGTCGTCAAACGTAGTGAACTGCACACCTTTAAAGTCTTGCCCAAGCGATAGATTGTTGAAAGGTCTTTTGCTTGGTTAGATAAGTGTCAAAGACTTTGGAAAAACTGCGAAAGAAACCTCAATTCTAGCTTACAGTTCGTTATACTAGCTTTTTTGGCTATCATTCTAAAAAAACTTTAAACAGATTCTAATAAATGGGCAACGGCCTCTGCATTATTCGCAGGTTTTTCTAATGGCTGTAATTCGTTGTATAAATTGATTCCAATAACGAGAGCATCGCAGTTCATGGGGCGTCCTTTTCCATTACTAAAATTTGCTCTATTTGCTGTTTTAACATGGGAATATCTGTAATTACAGTATCCCAAACCAGTTCATAATCCACGCCAAAATAATGGTTAATCAAACGGTCACGCATTCTTGCCATCGCTTTCCAAGCCACTTCTGGATATTTTTCTTTGATTTCTTGAGGAATTGCTTTAGTCGCTTCACCAATAATCTCTAAACTTCTGACATAAGCTCTTTTCGTTTTGGCATGATGTAAAAATTGCTGCTTATTTAGTTCATTGGCATCCGTTAATAAAAAGTCCGCTTCATCCAAAATATGTTCTAAATAATTAAGATACGAGAGAGACATATTCTATTTCTTGTAAAATTTTATTTTTAATATAAGGGCTTAGGGCTTCTTGAGTTACTAAATCATAATGTTCACCAAAATAATTTTCTAATAAATCACATACCTGATTAAAATTTCGATATGTATGCGCCGTTGTATAAAATTTGACCAAAATATCAACATCACTTGATTCGTTATTTTCTTCTCTGACAACTGAGCCAAATAAACCAATACACTCGACACCCATTGCTTTAAATGCTTGTTTATTTTGGCCTAAAATTGTCATGACCTCTTGTTTATGGAGCATAGTTTTTCCGTGGTTATCTACGTATTTTTTACCTTATTCCTATGCTCTAACGTCACTGCTATTTAGTTAACTCACTTGAATTGTGATTCGTTTTCCTGTTTTACTGACCATATCAATCAGTGTATCAACAGTAAATTGAGTTGTTTTCCCTTGCATAACATCAGCTAGCTTAGAATAAGAAATGTGTAATAATTTGGAGGCTTCCTCTTGTTTTAGTTATTTTTCTTTAATTCATTCACTTACTAAACACATTAATTGTACTTTAATTTTCAATTTTTCCGCTTCCTCAGGAGAAAAACCTAAATCTGCAAAAACATTTCCATTTGTAACATGAGTAATAGATGTGTCAATATCAATCATGATGTTTCTTCCTTTAAGATTGCTTCATATCTGAGTTTGGCAATTTGTATATCTTGATTACGTGTCTTTTGAGTTGTTTTCTGAAAAGCATGAAGCACATAAACTTTATCAGCAAATTTAGCTACATACATTACTCTAAATGCATTACCATCGTCACTGATGCGAATTTCTTTAACGCCTGCACCTACAGATTGAAAAGGTTTCCAATTCTCAGGTTCAAAACCATTTTGTACCCTATGAAGTTGATAATCAGCTTCACTGCACAAAAGATTTCATAAAGTTCCACTTTCCTTGGACTAGTGTGTTTGCGGGCGCTTTACAGAAATGGTTGGATTTGTGCAAATTGTTTGCGACTTAGGTCGCTGGGGTATGTTTTTCTCATTGTTCCATTATCTGATAACTTTTAGACTCTTTCAAAGACTTTAAACAGGTTCTTAGGGATAAGACGTCCCGTGAGCATCACGAAATCTCTGCGAGACACCGGTTGAGTAGTTTCTCTAGCACTAATAATCCGAATTGTTCTGTATAAGAAACAATGAGTAAGCATCATTTGTGTGATTGCCCAATGATTAAATAGCGATTTTCATCGTCCGAGTGATCTGGATCATAAAAATCTATATACAGTGGGTCATCAAAAATAGTTTGTGCTTCCTCAAAATTAACACCATTAAATCAGGTGTGCTAACTTGACAAAAAATGAAACGAGAGAATTGTCTTTAATTATTGACAAAGAAAAGATATTCTATTAAAATTTGCAGCTTTAATGGCCTATTTGTTTAAAAAATTTATTATAGATTTATAATTTAAATAGAGTACACAGCATAGTTTAAGTTGGAGTTTTGTTTATATGACAACGATTAATCAATTAGTAAGAAAGCCACGTAAGAAGCAAATCCAAAAGAGTAATGTACCTGCATTGAATAGTTGCCCTCAAAAACGAGGGGTGTGTACCCGGGTTTACACCACCACACCTAAAAAGCCTAACTCTGCTATGCGTAAAGTTGCTCGTGTACGTCTTACCAATGGTATGGAAGTCACTACTTACATTGGCGGGGAAGGCCATAACTTACAAGAACACTCTGTAGTACTTATCCGTGGTGGTCGTGTAAAGGATTTACCAGGTGTGCGTTATCACACAGTACGTGGCTGTCTTGATACCTCTGGGGTAAATAATAGAAAACGTGGACGTTCTAAATATGGCACTAAACGTCCTAAATCTTAATAAAACTTAATATTGACAAAGTCATAGCGAAAATTTATGCCAAGAAGAAGAGTTGTTGCGCAACGTGTTATTTTGCCAGACCCCAAATATGGGGATGAAACGATTGCTAAATTTATAAATATTGTCATGGTGAATGGCAAAAAAGCAGTTGCTGAAAAAATTATTTACGGGGCATTAGATGCCATCGGTGATAAAACCAAGAAAGATGCGCTCGAAATATTTAATAAAGCATTGGATAATGTACGTCCTATCGTCGAAGTTAAATCAAGACGTGTCGGAGGTTCAACCTACCAAGTACCTGTTGAAGTGAGAGCCACTCGACGTACAACTTTAGCCATGCGTTGGTTGGTTGATTTTTCCCGTAAACGTGGTGAAAAATCAATGGGTATGAGGTTAGCAGGTGAAATTCTCGACGCTTTTGATAGTAAAGGTGGAGCAATTAAAAAACGAGAAGATGTTCATCGTATGGCCGAAGCTAATAAAGCATTCTCCCACTTCCGTTGGTAACATCAGCTATCAGTTATCAGTTATCAGTGAACAGTTGATAACTGCCACTGATAGCCAATCTTAAAAAGCTTTCTTAAAAAATTAAACTGGTAACTGAATTATGGCACGCAAAACACCCATTCAGCGCTATCGAAATGTCGGTATTATGGCGCACATTGATGCGGGTAAAACAACCACCACTGAAAGAATTCTCTATTATACAGGTGTCTCTCACAAAATAGGTGAAGTCCACGATGGCGCAGCCACGATGGACTGGATGGCCCAAGAACAAGAACGTGGCATCACCATTACTTCTGCAGCAACCACCTGCTTCTGGGTAGGTATGCGTCACCAGTATGATGAACATCGCATTAACATTATTGATACACCAGGTCACGTTGACTTCACCATTGAAGTAGAACGTTCATTACGTGTGTTGGATGGTGCTTGTGCAGTTTTTTGTGCAGTGGGTGGGGTTGAACCTCAATCTGAAACGGTTTGGCGTCAAGCAAATAAATATGGCGTTCCCAGAATGGCGTTTGTCAATAAAATGGACAGAGCCGGTGCGGACTTCTTAAGAGTCATTGACCAAATTAAAACGCGCTTGGCTGCTAATCCTGTTCCATTACAGCTCCCTATTGGTGCAGAAGATAAGTTTGAAGGCATTGTTGACCTCATCAAAATGAAAGCCATTTATTGGTCAGAAGAAGGCATGGGCATGGCGTTTGAAGAACGTGAAATTCCTGCCGATATGAAAGATGATTGTGACACTTGGCGTGAGAAGATGGTTGAGTCTGCCGCGGAGTCTTCAGAAGAATTGATGGAAAAATATCTGGAAAACGGAGAAATTTCTGAAGATGAAATACGTCAAGGTTTGCGAGTACGTACATTAGCTAACGAAATTATTCCTGCGTTTTGTGGTTCAGCCTTTAAAAATAAAGGTGTTCAAGCGGTTTTAGACGGCATGATTGACTATATGCCTTCTCCAATAGATGTGCCTGCTATTCGTGGTATCTTAGATGATGCGGCGGGTACAGAGGCCGAACGTCCTGCTTCAGATGATGAACCCTTTGCAGCGCTTGCTTTTAAAGTCGCAACCGACCCCTACGTCGGTACGTTAACGTTCTTTCGAGTGTACTCAGGTGTGTTGAATTCTGGTGATACTGTTTTCAATTCATTGAAAAGCAAAAAAGAGCGGGTTGGTCGTATTCTTCAAATGCACTCCAATGAAAGAGAAGAAATTAAAGAAGTGCGTGCAGGGGATATTGCTGCTGCCGTTGGTTTAAAAGATGTGACGACTGGTGAAACGCTGTGCGATCGTAATAATGTGATTGTACTGGAAAAAATGGAATTCCCTGAGCCTGTTATTTCCGTGGCCGTTGAACCTAAGACAAAACCTGATCAAGAAAAAATGGGGATTGCTTTATCTAAGCTAGCAGCAGAAGATCCTTCATTCCGCGTACGCACAGACGAAGAATCAGGCCAGACTATTATTTCTGGTATGGGTGAGCTGCACTTAGATATTATTGTCGACCGGATGAAACGTGAGTTTAACGTAGAGGCGAATGTAGGCGCACCCCAAGTTGCTTATCGTGAAACCATCAAAAAATCAGTGGAACAAGAAGGTAAGTTTGTTCGACAATCAGGTGGTCGCGGTCAATATGGTCATGTTTGGCTACGTATTGAACCTAAGAAGCCAGGTGAAGGTTACGAATTCGTCAGCGAAATCGTGGGGGGTGTCGTACCTAAGGAATACATTCCTGCGGTGGATAAAGGCATCCAAGAGCAAATGCAAAATGGGGTTGTTGCAGGCTATCCTGTGGTAGATGTCAAAGTAACCTTGTATGATGGTTCTTACCATGAAGTTGACTCCAGTGAAACTGCGTTTAAGATTGCAGGTTCAATGGGCTTTAAAGAAGGTGCTAAAAAAGCAGGCGCTTTCTTATTAGAACCGATAATGGCCGTTGAAGTTGTAACACCTGAAGATTATATGGGTGATGTTATGGGAGATTTAAATCGCCGCCGAGGTATTTTACAAGGAATGGATGAAATTCCAACAGGTAAAGTCATTCGTGCAGAAGTACCTTTGTCAGAAATGTTTGGTTATGCTACGGACTTACGTTCATTGACGCAAGGGCGAGCAAGTTATACTATGCAATTTGATAAATATAATGAAGCACCTTCGAGTGTTGCTGACGCTGTTATTAAGAAATCAACAGGGTAGTTGTTTGTTATTTGCAAGTTTTACTTTATATTTTGAGATATTAAGTCATGTCAGTTACTTGAAGAAATGCAAGGCTTTAATTTTAAACATAAATTTTGTATTTCTGCTAACCGGATGGTATTTTTTAAATATATAAGGTGAAAACTTGCTACACCTAATTACAACATTTTGTAGATAATTAGGTGTAAAATATACTGAGTTAATGTAATTAGTTATTGCTTGTATATTTTTAATATGGTATAATTCAGAAGTTTTTATCAGCTTTTTCCTTTAGGCCAGTAGCTCAATTGGCAGAGCAGATGCCTCCAAAGCATCAGGTTGGGAGTTCAAGTCTCTCCTGGCCTGCCATTTTTTGTTTTAGTAATAAAATAATGACGACAAAAACAAGTACTTCCTCCTCTTTTGATCTTATAAAATGGATAATTGCAATTGCAATACTTTCTACAGGGATTGTGGGCTTTTATTATTTTGAAGATAAATCTCTCTTGCTTCGCGTCATTGCCTTGCTTTCGTTCGCAGGCGTTGCTGTATTTATTGCCTCTAAAACATTTAAGGGGCGTAATACCATTGATTTCTTTCGAGAAACCAACGTTGAAGTACGCAAAGTTGTATGGCCTAGTCGCCAAGAAACAATACAAACTACCGCGATTGTTATGTTTGTGGTCGTGTTGGTTGCATTAATGATCTGGGCTTTAGACAGCACTCTTTTTTGGATAGTCGGCTTGCTCACCGGACAAGGGGGCTAGCAAGCATGGCAATGCGCTGGTACGTTGTTCATGCTTATTCCAATTATGAACAAGCAGTAAGACGCTCCTTAATTGAACGTGTACTACATGCAGAAATGCATGTTTCCGAGTCTTTTGGCCGTGATGAGCATAACAATGTTAATGTAATAGTGCCCAGCGAGCACGTCACCGAAATGCGTGATGGACGTAAAAAGGAAAGTGAACGTAAACTCTTTCCTGGCTATGTACTTGTTCAAATGGAAATGAACAACGAATCTTGGCATTTAGTCAAAGAAACCCCTAAAGTTTTGGGATTCATTGGTGGTACCTTAGAAAAGCCTGCCCCTATTTCGGATAAAGAAGCAGATACTATCTTACTGCGAGTACAAGAAGGTGCTGAAAAACCTCGTCCCAAAGTATTATTTGAAGCCGGTGAAATCGTGAGAGTCACTGATGGACCTTTTAATGACTTCAATGGGGTAGTGGAAGAAGTCAATTACGAAAAAAGCCGTTTACGTGTCGCTGTATTAATTTTTGGTCGTTCCACACCTGTAGAATTAGAATTTAGCCAAGTAGAAAAAGAGTAGTTACAAAGATTTGAGCTATTTAATTCAAAGGGTGCTTTTATATTAATTTCCAATTAATGTCGGGGAGCTGTAAAAAGCGTTTGCACCCAAAAGGAGTTTAACTCAATGGCAAAAAAAGTTGCAGCTTATATTAAGCTACAAGTAAAGGCGGGTCAAGCCAATCCTAGTCCGCCAGTTGGCCCAGCACTTGGGCAACATGGTCTTAATATTATGGAGTTTTGCAAAGCATTTAATGCACAAACTCAAAACCTCGAACCAGGTTTACCCACTCCCGTTGTTATTACGGCATATACAGACCGTTCTTTTACCTTTGTTACTAAAACACCTCCTGCTTCCGTGTTGTTGAAAAAAGTGGTTGGTATAAAAAGTGGCAGCAGTACGCCAAATACAAATAAAGTCGGCAAAATTACCCGTGCGCAACTAGAAGAAGTAGCCACAACGAAAATGCCAGATTTAACTGCCGCCGATATGGATGCTGCTGTTAGAACTATTACGGGAACTGCAGTTAGTATGGGTTTAGAGGTGGAGGGATAACATGGCTAAATTATCCAAAAAACAAAAAGCAATTCGTGAAAAAGTCGAGTTGGGCAAATTTTATTCTATTGAAGATGCTGTTAATTTACTAAAATCTTTACCCCCTGCCAAATTTCTAGAATCTATTGATGTCAGTGTAAATTTAGGCGTAGACCCACGTAAATCAGATCAAGTTGTGCGCGGTGCGACAGTGTTGCCACATGGTACAGGTAGAGTAAATCGCGTTGCGGTATTTGCACAAGGTGACAAAGCCAAGGAAGCTGAAGCTGCAGGTGCAGATATTGTTGGATTTGACGATTTAGCCGAAAAAATTCGCAGTGAAAATTTTTTAGAGTTTGATACTGTTATTGCTTCTAGTGATGCTATGCGTATTGTGGGACCTTTGGGCAAAATTTTAGGCCCAAGAGGCTTAATGCCAAACCCTAAAGTGGGTACAGTGACAAATGACGTTGCCACTGCAGTTAAAAATGCAAAGGGTGGGCAAGTGCGCTATCGTACAGACAGAGCAGGTATAATCCATTGTTCAGTAGGTAAGTTAAGCTTTGATATTAATGCCATCAAAGAAAATTTAGAAACTTTACTCAATGATTTGAAAAAAGCAAAACCTAGTACGTCTAAAGGCATTTATATGCAGAAGATCACCTTGTCTACAACGATGGGGCCAGGGGTGGCCGTTGATCAAGTTAGTTTAGAATTGTAAGTATAGAATTCAGGAATTAGAATACAGAAACTAAAATTTAAGTATTTCAGAAAAATGGTACTGGCAAATTTTCGCACTATTTTTCTAGCTTCTGCATTCTTTTTTTCAAAATTTGAAGGCTACGAGAAATACTGATTAGGTTCTGGTAGCCATCAAAGACCGCAGGAGTTGTAATTCAACTTAATTTCCTGCGCAGATGGCAAAAGCCCACACCGGTTTTTGCTAGGTTATGACTTACCTAGGAGATGTTTCATGCCGCTAAAACTTGCAGATAAGCAAGCAATTGTGGCGGAAGTTGCGGAAATTGCAGCTAATGCGCAATCTGCGATTGTTTCTGAATATCGCGGAATGACCGTTGCAGAAATGACTGCTTTGCGTGTAAAAGCAAGAGAAGCAGACGTTTCTGTGCGTGTTGTAAGAAACACACTTGCACGGCGTGCCATGGCTGATACAGGTTATGCTTGTTTACAAGAAACCTTGATTGGCCCAGTCGTACTTGCTTTTTCCAAAGACGAGCCTGGCGCTGCTGCGCGTGTATTGAAAGATTTTGCTAAGACTAACAAAAAACTGGTTGTTAAAGGTATTGCACTCAACGGAAAATTGTTGGCTGCTAGCGATTTGGATAAGTTGGCTAAAATGCCTACTTACGACGAAGCTATCAGTCAGTTGATGTCCGTCATGCAAGGACCGATTACCAAATTTGTTCGTACTTTGGCAGAACCACATGCAAAATTGGTACGCACAGTTGCCGCTATTCGTGATACTAAAACCGCTTAAAGCTTATTTTATTTAACCAGAATTTAGGAGTTTCTCATGGCAGTATCAAAGGAAGAAATTTTAGACGCTATCTCTAATATGACAGTGATGGATGTTGTTGATCTTATCAGTGCAATGGAAGAAAAATTCGGCGTTTCAGCAGCCGCAGCGGTTGCTGTTGCCCCTGCTGCAGGTGGTGGTGATGCTGCCCCTGCTGAAGAACAAACAGAATTTACCGTAACATTGACAGGATTTGGCGACAAAAAAGTTGGAGTCATTAAAACCATTCGTGGCATTACTGGTTTAGGCTTAAAAGAAGCAAAAGATTTAGTTGAAGGCGTTCCTTCCCCTGTTAAGGAAGGTGTTTCTAAGGATGAAGCTGAAAAGCTCAAGAAAGAGCTTGAAGAAGCTGGCGCTACTGTTGAAGTAAAATAAGCCATTTCTTTGATAAGTTTGATTAACCTGGCAAATTTTGATTAATTGCCAGGTTTTGCATTAAAAATAGGTATGCTTTTAAACATGCGCAGAACCCAAAACGCACTATCAATAAATCTCTATCGCTATCTTGAAATGATTATAAAAATAACTTAAGTTGAGGAACTATCTCAGTACTGAAGGAATGTAATATATAAGGTTTGTAGTACATTTGTAACCAAGTAAACAACTAAAAACCTGAGTTTTAATAGGCTTAGGTCTGGTATGAAAAAAAGTTTAATTAGATTCAATTACTTACAACTTACTCATCAAGATTAACTAGACAGATAAATGGCTAGTGGTAGTTTGCCGCTAGCCTTTTTCTGTCAATGACAGCCGTAATTAGGCAGGAGTATCTCATGAGTTACTCTTTTACAGAAAAAAAGCGCCTCCGTAAAGATTTTAGTAAACGTCCAAGCGTACTTTCAGTACCTTATTTACTGACAACTCAAATTCAGTCCTATCGGGACTTTTTGCAACTGAATGTGTCGGTAGAACAACGTAAAGACATGGGTTTAAACGCCGCGTTTAAATCTGTGTTTCCTATCGTCAGCTATTCGGGTAATGCAGCCCTGGAATATGTCAGCTATCGCTTAGGTAAACCTGCCTTTGACGTGAAAGAATGTCAAATGCGTGGTATGACTTACGCAGCGTCTTTGCGTGTTAAGACTCGCTTAGTCATTTATGATAAAGATTCAAAAAGTCGAGCTGTAAAAGATATTAAAGAACAAGAAGTCTACATGGGCGAATTGCCTTTAATGACCGATACGGGCACTTTTGTGATTAATGGCACAGAACGGGTCATTGTTTCACAATTACACCGTTCGCCCGGTGTGTTTTTCGATCATGACAAAGGTAAAACCCATTCTTCAGGTAAACTACTTTTTTCAGCTCGTGTTATTCCTTACCGTGGTTCTTGGCTAGACTTTGAGTTTGATCACAAAGATTGTCTATTTACGCGAATTGATAGACGTCGGAAACTCCCAGCGACCATTATACTGCGTGCTTTAGGGATGAATAATCAAGAAATGCTTAGATTATTTTTTGATACCCATCGTATTACGCAGAGCAAAGGTAACTTCAGTTGGAGCCTAGTTGAAGAAGGTTCTCAAAAATCTTTAGTTGCTCACTTACGAGGTGAAACTTTACCTTTTGATATTAAAGATAATCAAGGGAATGTGGTCACAGAAGCCAATCGGAGAATTACCGCTCGTCATATTCGTCAACTGGAAAAAGCAGGCGTTACCAGTATTGCTATTACCCCTGAATACCTACTAGGTAAAGTGATTGCGCATGATATAGAAATGCCCAATGCGGAAGTAATGGGTGATGACGCGGAAGATGCCGTTAAATTTATTGCCAAAGCAAATGATGAAATCACCGAGGAATTGCTTGAAAAACTGGCTGAATATAATGTCAAGCAGGTGGATATTTTATATACCAATGATCTAGATCGAGGCGCCTATATTTCTGATACTTTGCGTATTGATTCCTCCACAACGCAAATGGAAAGTTACATTGAGATTTATCGCGTCATGCGCCCTGGTGAGCCACCAACGGCAGAATCGGCAGAAGCATTGTTTCATAACCTATTTTTTAGCCTAGAGCGCTACGATCTTTCCGCAGTAGGGCGTATGAAATTTAACCGCCGCATTGCTAGACCACACTTAGGTGATTTTCTCAAAACCTTGCAAGAAGCCAAGCTACTGAGTGAAAAAGACATTTTAGAAGGCATGAAGCCCTATATTCAAGAACAATTGTTTACCAAACAAGAGTTGCTTGAACAAATACAGCAAGGCTGTCTGTTGCCTGAAGAAGACATGCTTAAACTCATGTCAGATGCGCATGTCTTAGGTAAACAAAAATTAATTCCTAGCGAAAATCTTGCGGTGCTCAAAAGCTTAAGTGCTCTGGCCAAAAAAGCAGAGTACATCCATCTCAAACATGGTTTTGAGCTGTTGTTAGCGAATAAAATTGCCACTGACCTAGACTTTAGACAAGCTTATCAGAAAGTAGCAAGTACTGAGGCAACTTCAAAAACCAAGCAAGACCCTACTTTATTAAGTTCTTTAAACGCTTTCTTAAAAATAGGTTTAATTGATAAAGAGGTCTTGCTCAATATTGCAGCCACTATTGCTGGACGGGGTATACTTTCTAAACAAGATATTCTTTCTGTCGTACAAACACTGATTGCCATCCGTAATGGGATTGGGACGGTTGACGACATTGACCATTTGGGAAATCGTCGTATTCGTAGCGTTGGGGAAATGACCGAAAATCAATTCCGCATTGGTTTGGTGCGGGTTGAAAGAGCCGTTAAAGAACGCCTCAGTATGGCAGAATCTGAAAACATGATGCCGCAAGAATTGATTAATGCCAAACCAGTATCTGCGGCGATTCGTGAATTTTTTGGTTCTAGCCAATTGTCTCAATTTATGGATCAAAACAATCCGCTCTCAGAAATTACCCACAAACGGCGGGTATCTGCGCTTGGTCCAGGGGGATTAACGAGAGAAAGGGCAGGGTTTGAAGTCCGTGACGTTCATACCACTCACTATGGTCGCGTTTGTCCAATTGAAACACCTGAAGGGCCAAATATTGGTTTGATTAATTCACTTGCAGTATATGCACGTACCAATAAGTATGGCTTTCTGGAAACGCCTTATCGAAAAGTAATTGATCAGAAAGTGACAAATGAAGTTGAATATTTGTCTGCCATTGAAGAAGGCCGTTACGTCATTGCGCAGGCAAATGCAACCTTAGACGAACAAGGCCATTTTGTTGATGAACTCGTGACTTCCCGTCATCAAAATGAATTTACCTTGGTGCCTAAAGAACGTATTGAATATATGGATGTATCGCCCAAGCAGATTGTATCTGTGGCAGCTTCCTTGATTCCCTTTTTAGAGCATGATGATGCTAACCGTGCCCTTATGGGTTCAAACATGCAACGTCAAGCCGTGCCCACCATTCGTACCGAAAAACCTTTGGTGGGTACCGGCATGGAAAGAACTGTCGCGATTGACTCAGGTGTGACTGTTGTGGCACAACGAGGGGGTATTGTTGATTCTGTTGATGCATCGCGGGTTGTTATTCGTGTCAACGATGATGAAGCTGAAGCTGGAGAATCAGGGGTAGATATTTACAGCCTCATTAAGTACGTGCGTTCTAACCAAAATACCTGCATCAATCAAAAACCTTTGGTTAAAGATGGAGACTTGGTGGCGAAAGGCGATGTATTGGCTGATGGGCCTTCCACTGATTTAGGCGAGCTTGCACTAGGTCAAAATCTGCTTGTGGCCTTTATGCCTTGGAATGGTTATAACTTTGAAGATTCAATTCTGATCTCTGAAAAGGTTGTGCGAGAAGATCGTTTCACCTCTATCCATATTATGGAACTGAGTTGTATGGCACGAGATACCAAGTTGGGACAAGAAGATATTACCTCTGACATTCCCAACGTCAGTGAATCTGCGCTGAGTAAACTGGATGAATCTGGCATTATTCACATTGGCGCTGAAGTCAGACCTGGCGATATTTTGGTTGGCAAGGTCACCCCCAAAGGTGAAACTCAACTGACACCAGAAGAAAAATTGCTGAGAGCTATTTTTGGTGAAAAAGCCTCTGATGTGAAAGATACCTCACTGCGCGTTTCTTCAGGTACCCACGGTACCGTGATTGATGTGCAAGTGTTCACGCGTGACAGTGTGGAAAAAGATAAACGAGCCAAACAGATTGAACAATCTGAGCTGGATAAAATTCGTAAGGATTTAAAAGATAGTTTCCGTATTTTAGAAAATGATGTTTATCAACGGCTTGAAAGAATACTGTTGGATAAGCAAGCTGTGAGTGGCCCCAATGGGTTAGGCAACAATAAAATTACGCAAGAGTATCTCAATAATCTTAAGAGAGACCTTTGGTTTGAAATTAATTTCAAAGATCCAAAACAAATTGAGCAACTTGAACAGGCCCAGGAAACATTGAAGCAAGAACGCCTGCGTGCTGATGAACGTTACGAAGAAAAGCGTAGGAAAATTACCAGCGGCGATGACTTACCCCCAGGTGTCCTTAAAATGGTGAAAGTCTATCTGGCAGTGAAACGGCGTGTACAACCCGGTGACAAAATGGCTGGACGTCATGGGAATAAAGGGGTAGTTTCAATGATCGTGCCGATAGAAGACATGCCATATAACGAGGATGGACGTCCTGTAGATGTTGTGTTAAATCCATTAGGCGTGCCTTCTCGTATGAATATTGGACAAATATTGGAAACCCATTTAGGTTGGGCCGCTAAAGGAATCGGTGAACGGATTGGCAATATGCTACGTGCACAGTCGGCTGTCCATGAAATTCGTGAATTGTTAGAAAAAGTTTACAATTTCAGTGGTAAAAAAGAAGATTTAGACAGCTTCACCGATGAAGAAATTTTAGAACTTGCCCGTAACTTGGTCAGTGGTGTACCCATGGCAACTCAAGTTTTTGATGGTGCACGGGAAGATGAAATTAAAGAAATGCTTAAACTAGCAAATTTACCCTCTTCTGGCCAAATCAAGCTTTATGACGGCAGAACAGGTGAAGGATTTGAGCGTACAGTGACCGTCGGTTATATGTATATGCTGAAATTAAACCACTTAGTTGATGATAAGATGCATGCACGTTCAACGGGTCCTTATAGCTTAGTTACCCAGCAGCCTTTGGGAGGCAAAGCCCAGTTTGGCGGTCAACGTTTTGGTGAAATGGAAGTATGGGCCTTAGAAGCTTACGGTGCTGCTTATACCTTGCAGGAAATGCTCACCGTCAAATCTGATGATGTGGGCGGACGTACAAAAATGTACAAAAATATTGTCGATGGTGATCATCGTATGGACGCGGGTATGCCAGAATCCTTTAATGTACTGGTCAAAGAAATTCGTTCCTTGGGTATCGACATAGAATTAGAACAATTGGCAATGTAGGAAATCAGGAGTTCAGGAGTTGAGGAGATAGGAGCTTAGAAGTTTAGGAAAATTTAGCAATTTAGCGCGTTTTAGGCCATCAATTTTTAGGAATGTAATTCTTTGCATACTTAAAAGCTTTTTTCTCCTGTAACGCCTGGGTAACTACCTCCTGAATTTCTGCAACTCTTGAACGCCTGAACTCCTGACTTTTGAACTCCAGCAACAGGAGGTTTCCTTGAAAGACTTACTTGGTTTACTGAACACTGAAGAACATGCATCTGAATTTGATAGAATTTGCATTGGACTTGCCTCACCAGAAAAAATTCGTTCTTGGTCATTTGGCGAAGTCAGAAAGCCAGAAACAATTAACTACCGTACGTTTAAACCTGAACGCGATGGTTTATTTTGCGCCAAAATTTTTGGCCCGGTTAAAGACTATGAATGTTTATGCGGTAAATACAAACGCCTGAAACATCGAGGGGTGGTGTGTGAAAAGTGTGGTGTTGAAGTCACACAAACTAAAGTGCGTCGTGAACGCATGGGCCACATTGAATTAGCTAGTCCGGTTGCACACATCTGGTATTTAAAATCTTTACCCTCTCGCATGGGGCTTATTTTAGATTTGACCCTGCGGGAAATTGAAAGAATTTTATACTTTGAAGCCTACGTCGTAATTGACTCTGGATTGACGCCATTAGAGCGTGGCCATTTATTGACAGAAGAACAATATTTGGATTCATTGGAAGAACATGGGGATGAATTTAAAGCGCAAATGGGGGCTGAAGCCATCCACGAACTGTTGCGCACAATGGATTTGCCAGGCGAAGTTAATCAATTACGTGAAGAAATTGAAACTACCACATCAGAAACCAAGAATAAAAAACTGAATAAACGCTTAAAGCTGATTGAATCCTTCATTCATTCAGGTAATCGTCCTGAATGGATGGTATTGAAAGTTTTGCCTGTATTACCACCAGAATTAAGGCCTTTAGTCCCATTAGATGGTGGACGTTTTGCGACTTCAGATTTGAACGATTTATATCGTCGAGTGATTAATCGTAATAATCGTTTAAAACGTTTATTAGAGCTAAGTGCCCCTGACATTATTGTCCGTAATGAAAAACGCATGTTGCAAGAATCTGTGGATGCTTTGTTGGATAATGGTAGACGTGGACGTGCTATCACAGGTAGCAACAAATTACCGCTTAAATCTTTAGCTGACATGATTAAAGGTAAGCAAGGGCGTTTTCGGCAAAATCTATTGGGTAAACGGGTTGACTATTCTGGCCGTTCAGTCATTGTGGTTGGGCCAACATTAAAATTACACCAATGCGGTTTGCCTAAAAAAATGGCTTTGGAACTATTTAAACCTTTTATTTTTAGCAAGTTGGAACTTAAAGGGTTAGCCACGACTATTAAAGCTGCCAAAAAAATGGTAGAGCGCGAAGGGCCTGAAGTGTGGGACGTGTTGGAAGAAGTGATTCGCGAACATCCCGTTTTGCTTAATCGCGCCCCTACTTTACACCGTTTGGGTATTCAAGCCTTTGAACCAGTATTAATTGAAGGCAAAGCCATTCAATTGCATCCTTTGGTGTGTACTGCCTTCAACGCTGACTTTGATGGCGATCAAATGGCAGTACATGTACCTTTGTCCATCGAAGCACAATTAGAAGCCCGTGCTTTAATGATGTCAACCAACAATATCCTGTCACCCGCAAATGGTGAACCGATTATTGTACCTTCCCAAGACGTAGTGTTGGGTTTGTACTTCATGACCCGTGAACGTTTTGGCGCCAAAGGCCAAGGCATGATTTTCCATAATGTCAAGGAAGTGCATCGCGCTTATGAAAACCGCGTGGTGGAATTACATGCCAAGGTACAAGTGCGTATTAAAGAAACGATTGTCGATCAAGAGGGTAATTGGACAACTGAAATCAAACGCTTTAAAACTACGGCTGGACGCGCATTATTAGTCGATATTCTACCTGATGGTTTGCCCTTCAGTTTGATGAATCGTGACTTGACCAAAAAAGCCATTTCTCAGTTGATCAATATTTGCTATCGGCGTATTGGTTTAAAAGAAACTGTGATTTTCGCGGATAGGCTGATGTATACCGGATTTTCCTACGCAACTCGCGCGGGTGTGTCTATTGGTATTGAAGATATGGTCATTCCAGAAGAAAAGGCCGGTATTATTAGTCAAGCAGAACAGCAAATTAAAGAAGTAGAAGATCAATACGGTTCAGGTTTAATCACCAACGGCGAACGTTACAACAAGGTTGTAGATATTTGGTCCCATACCAATGATAAACTAGCAAAAACCATGTTAAGTCGCTTGGCTGTTGAAGCACAACCTGGCCACACTGTGGTTAATGAAAGCACATCTCTATGGATTGCAGAAGATTTAATTAAATATCTGGCAAACAAAAAAGGAGGCAAATTCCAAGATGATTTGAAAAATTCTTCCAAAATTCTGAATGCTAAAGGTGACAATATTGAGCAATATTTATCTATTTTGCGGGAAAAACATCAAAAAGATAAAAGTAGCCTAGAAAAATATCGAACAGCCTTGTTGGACTTTTTAACTAAAGAATCAATTGAGCAAGCTTCACTGAACTCCATTCATAAAATGGCTGACTCTGGTGCGCGTGGTTCCGCCGCCCAAATTCGTCAGCTTGCGGGTATGCGTGGATTAATGGCCAAACCAGATGGTTCAATTATTGAAACACCGATTACAGCAAACTTCCGTGAAGGTTTGAACGTCCTACAGTACTTTATTTCGACTCACGGTGCTCGGAAAGGTTTGGCGGATACAGCGTTAAAAACGGCTAACTCTGGTTATTTAACGCGTCGTCTGGTTGACGTTGCCCAAGATATGGTCATTCTTGAAAGAGATTGTGGTACCCATCACGGTTTGGAAATGACCCCGTTAATTGAAGGCGGCGACGTCGTCGAACCTTTGAAAGAACGTGTACTTGGTCGTGTCGTGGCCGAAGACTTATTTTTATATGGCCGAGAAAAACCGGCAGTGACAGCAGGTACCTTGCTGGATGAAGATTGGGTTGGCGATTTAGAAGAATGGGGGGTCGATCGCATTATTGTACGTTCAGCCATCACTTGTGAAGCGCGTTATGGTATTTGTGCCAAATGTTATGGGCGTGACTTAGGTCGTGGTCACATTGTGAACAAAGGTGAATCTGTTGGTGTTATTGCAGCGCAGTCTATTGGTGAACCTGGCACACAGTTGACCATGCGGACTTTCCATATTGGTGGCGCAGCTTCCAGATCAGTTGCTGTGAGCCAGATTGAAGTCAAATCCAAAGGTTCAGTCAAGCTGAGTAATGTCAAATTAATTCAGCAACAAGATGGTAGTGGAGGCAGTAAGTCTGTTGCCGTCTCTCGCTCCGGTGAGCTGAATGTACTTGATGAAGGTGGTCAACGGCGAGAAAATTACAAAATTCCTTATGGGGCCGTTTTGTCCATTGCGGATGGTAACTCAGTTTCAGCGGGTCAAACAGTCGCCACTTGGGACCCTCACACGCACCCTGTTATTACTGAAGTCGAAGGTAAAGTTACGTTTACTGATGTGGTAGACGGTGTGACGGTTATGCGTCAAACAGATGATATTACGGGTTTAAGTAGTATTGTTGTGACGGATCCTAAACAGCGTCCTTCTCATGCCAAAGATTTGCGTCCGATGGTCAAATTGATCGACGAATTTAGCGAGGACCTACATTTCCCTGGAACGCAAATTCCGGCAGCTTATTACTTGCCCGCCCGTGCAATTATTAAAGTAGAACAGGGAATGACCGTTAAAGTTGGGGATGAAATTGCACGGGTGCCGTTAGAATCTTCTAAAACACGCGATATTACTGGTGGTTTGCCACGAGTTGCGGATTTATTTGAAGCACGTTCACCTAAAGAGCCTTCAATTCTTGCTGAGCGGAGTGGTACAATTAGCTTTGGTAAAGATACCAAGACTAAACAGCGCTTAATCATTACAGGTGAAAATGGTGATCATGAAGAAATTACCATTCCTAAATGGCGTCATATTAATGTGTTTGAAGGTGAACATGTCGAGCGTGGCGAAACCATTGTTGACGGTGCACCGAGTCCGCACGATATTTTACGCTTATTAGGCATCAGTGCCTTGGCCAACTATATTGTCAATGAAGTGCAAGAAGTCTACCGCCTCCAAGGGGTAAAAATTAACGACAAACACATCGAAGTCATTGTACGTCAAATGTTACGTAAAGTTTCTATTTTGGAACCAGGCGATACTCGTTTTCTCAAAGGTGAACAGGTTGAACGTTCTCGTTTAATGGAAGAAAATGAACGGATCAATACAGAAGAAAAACAACCAGCCACTTGGGAATCCATTTTGCTGGGCATTACCAAAGCATCATTGGCTACAGAGTCCTTTATTTCTGCGGCCTCTTTCCAAGAAACAACCCGTGTTTTAACTGATGCTTCGGTTAATGGTAAATGTGATAATTTACGTGGTCTGAAAGAAAACGTCATTGTTGGACGTCTAATTCCAGCAGGGACAGGATTAGCCTATCATGACAGTCGACGAGGTAATTTGGGCCAAGTGGTTAAAAGTGTTCAAGTATCTTCTTCTATTCCAAAAACACCTATGCCTTCTTTGACGACAGAAGAAGAAGTCATTGAGGTTATGAAAGAAGAACAAATTGATGAGTAGTTAAACTTGCGTGAAAGTCGGATTAGATATCCTCTTAATCCGACAAAAACCAGTTTAACAAATATGTTAATTTTATCCCTTAATTTTTAATATGTTTTTTGTAGAGGATTTGAAAAACTCATGGAAACTAAAATTTACCAGGGACAATTAAAACGTTGGAAGAAAGATAAAGGATTTGGGTTTATAGGCACTGAAGGAAAAAAGCAGGATATTTTTATTCATATTTCAGCGTTGAAAAACATGAGTCGCCCTCCAGTCGTTGGTGATACGATTTATTACCAGTTACATACCGATAAAAGCGGTAGAAATCGTGCTGTTAATGCAAAAATAGAAGGTGTCGCTCCAATTAAGCCCAAAGTTAAGCCAAAAGAGGTAAAAAAGACTCATAACAATTGGCTTATTATACTTTTAGTTTTTATATTAATTGCTATTTCTGCTGGTTTCTTTTTTTACAACCAATTGAATGAAAAAGCCAATCCAATTGATGGCACATTAGAGTCTCCCACAACAACTATTTTAGAAAAACAAGAATGATAGTAAATATTATAGTTGTGGCGGCAAATTCATTGTTCAGAGATGACTTCATGTCTTAGTAAAATATTTTTGATTTGACACACTTTTTCTTATCGGGTGAACTGAGTAGTGAGAATTTTGCTGCTCCGTTACCCGAGCTTGCCATAACTTATGTTTGCTTATTTAGAACTATCGAAATACACACTGTACTTTCATTCTATCCCCTCAAATTTCTAAGTTCTACCTGGTTGCGACTACTCAAGTTTTGCTTCTCCATATTTTATTGCTGCCAATTTCAAATTTAAGCAAATGATAACATTGCAATTTATAGATTTATCACTATATCAAGTGGCTAGACTTTCAATGCTTTTACATTTTTTTATCCACCGACTCAATCAGTAAAAATATGTTTACTTTTCAATGGCCTTGGCTCATTTTATTGCTTCCATTACCTTTATTGGTTTGGCACTTTTTACCAAAGCGGCAAAGTATCCAAACCAATATTCCAAAACTCCGTTTTCCTGCACTTGCTCAGATTGAGCAAGCGTTTTCAGGTATTACAACACCCACGACACTTACACCAAAATACTGGCTAAAATGGGGTTTATTGGCAGTATGTTGGCTAGGTCTCGTTTTTTCATTAATGTATCCTCAACTACTTGATAAACATGTGGAAGTCAGTGAAACCGGTTATGATTTAATGTTAGCTGTGGATTTATCAGGTTCAATGGAAGTTGAGGACTTTTTTACGCCGCAGAGGCAACGCCTTACTCGCATTGCGGCAGTTAAAACTGTACTGCAACCTTTTATAGAAAAGCGAGCAGGTGATCGACTTGGGCTGATATTATTTGCAGATCACGCTTATCTACAAGCACCCTTAACTTTGGATAACATAGCGGTGCAACAGCTATTGCAAAAAGCAATTATTGGTATGGCAGGCCGAGAAACCGCTATTGGGGATGCCATTGGTTTGGCTGTGAAAAAACTGAAGGATCGCCCCGAAGGTTCACGGGTTCTAGTATTATTAACGGATGGTGATAATAATGCAGGGAGCTTAAAACCTTTGCAAGCCGCAAAACTAGCCAAACAATATGATATTCGGATTTATACCATAGGCGTTGGTAGTCAACGTCTTCGACGTCGTTTTAATGAAAAACCATTGCAAGAAATTGCTAAATTAACGGGAGGAGAATATTTTCCTGCCACTGATTTAGGCGCATTAGCCAATGTTTACACTCATATTGATCAGACCTTAACCAAAACAGAAGCAGAAAGTCGAGTGTATTTGCAGCGTACCTCTTTGTACCATTATCCTTTGGCTATGGCGATGATTGCTTTATTGATGTTACAACTCATGGGTTATGTGAAGGAAAGTTCATGAATTTTGCAGAATTCGAGTTTGCTCAACCAATTTGGTTTATTTTATTATTGGTACCAGTGATTGTTTTATTCATGCGTTTTTCCAAACAACCGCGTAATAATTTGCGAGTAAAAAACTTTGCAGACGCGCATTTGTTACCGCATTTACTTGTTGATTCAACGGTCACTAAAAAACGAGACTTTAATTTTTCCTGGTTACTGATTTGGGTATTAGGCATATTGGCTTTAGCGGGACCACGTTGGGATTATGAAGAACAAGAAGTCCTTAAGAAAAATAGTAATTTAATGATTTTATTAGATTTATCTGATTCCATGCGAGTTAAGGATTTACCTCATGCGCGTTTTGAGCAAGCTTTACAAGACATTGAGGAGTTATTGAACCACGAACAAATGATATTCATCGGTTTAACCGTTTTTGCAGGCATTCCCCATTTAGTGTCGCCCATGACAGATGATTACCAAACTTTACGGCATTTGTTGTATGAAATTAATATGGATTTGTTACCTGTGCAAGGAAGTCGTCTAACTTTGGCATTGAGTGAAATGAATAAATGGTTTGAAGATGAATTGGATAAAAGTGCGCAACATGTATTGCTAATTAGTGATGGTGAATTTGAAACTTCAGATTTAAAACAAAGTATCCAATTTCTTCAACAAGCGCATTTTCATTTGCATACTTTAGGGGTTGGCACTGTACAAGGTAAAGAAATTGAATTACCGGATGGCTCTTGGCAAAAAAATGAACAAGGTGAAACCGTTATTTCGAAATTAAATGAAACTACTTTGCAACAACTTGCTTCGGCAAGTAAAGGGCTTTATCATTATGCCAGCTATCGTAATGATGATACACAGGCCATTTTGAAAGCAGTTCAAGGACAATTAAATAATCAAACGACAACGTCCACCGTTCAAAAACTTTGGCATGAACGTTTTTATTTACTCGTTGCATTAATGATGGTGGTATTTTTAGTCAAACTAAGACCCAATAATTGAGTTAGCAAAGCCGTTAGTTTGTCATGGAATAAGTTGTAAAACTTTTCAATCAGACTTGGCAGGTTCCAAAACCAGGGCTTATTTACAATTTTAGGAGCGGGAACTCAATAAAATCAGAAACAAGACCTGGCAGGTTTTAAAAACCTGCCAGGTCTGATTGAAAACTTGTGAAAGTTATTTAATTCCCATTCCTTATTAAATTCAGAATCCGACAAGGGGCGAGATAACGGTCACGTCATTGATAAATTTTGCTTCTATATTTACGGACTGAGATGTGACAACAAAGATGGCTAGAGGTATTCCCCTATTTTTAAGTGTTTGTATAAAAGTTCTTCTGGTGTCATCCCAGTTTAACAGAATACAGACAGCACCACTGATGGCGCTAGTATGTTGCATCACCAATCCTGCTAAATAGTCAAATGAGTGATCTTCGCAAATTTCCACACAAGCCAGAATTTCCATTAAACTATCGACTGGCGTTACACTTCGACCACCCGTAAAACTATAAGCCTGTTTACCTACAAACATTAAATCTAACAAACTATCTTGATTATGTTGAGTGCTAACAAAAGCGGCTGCGACGGATACGGCGGTTTCAAAATTTTCATGGGCATCGTGATGAACAAAAGTATCTAAAATTAAGGCGTGGCGCACAAAAAACTCATCTTGATATTCCTTAACCACCGGTTTACCTTGTTTTGCAAAACTGCGCCAGTGAATATGTTTTAATGGATCACCGGGTCGATATTCGCGTAAGGCCATAAATTCGTGAGCATTGCCCACAGACATAGCCAAATAAACCCCTCCACGTTGATATTTTCTGGTCCCTGATAAAGATATTTGCTCAATAGGATAAGGTTTAGGCAGTACTAATAGCTTATCTGGTACAGCAATAGTGTGTAACGCATAAAATAACCCGAAAGGATCAGGACGTGAAAAGGTTAATCCTGCTAGATAAATATATCCCCTACGCAAAGGAGTCATTGTTAGTGTCGTTTCAGAAAAACTTTGCGGTGCTAATGTGGGTAAAGCCTGAGAAGAGACATTGCCACCACGGCTATTGCGTCTTAACCATATCCAACGCGGATAACCAACATAATTATCAAACCAATTACGTCGTTGATGGCCAGGTTCTTGAGTGTGTAAAAATTTTTCAAATGAGGGTAATGGCGAATGGATATTTTCTGATAAGGTCAAATTTTTTTGTAAAAAAGAAGTATTATTTTGAATTTGAATTTCATAATTCGTCGCTTTTCCAACCATGGCAAAACGAGGTAATCGACGTTTAATTGCAAAGTTTGCCCGAAAGAATAAACTACTCAAGCTAGCTACAATAATTAAGGTAAACAAAATTGCAACCAGTTGATAAGCAAATGAACGACGTGTATCAATGCCAAAAATAATAGCCGTCACCAAGCCAGTGAGTAACAGCATACCGCCTTTAGTAAAACGTCGTTTGACCCAATAATCTATTGCGAAAACGAAACGAAAATTGTGAAATAGAATTTTTTTTAACATAGAATGCTCATAAATAATAGAGTTGTATCCCGTTAAAAATCAATCAATTAGCTAGATAAAAGTTCCATAGTCCGGCACATACTCCAATTATTTCATCATATAAATCAAT
>JADGDF010000237.1 GCA_016745055.1 Thiotrichaceae bacterium
AGGGCTTAGTTCAATAGCTTTTTCTGAGTCAGCCAAAGCTTTATCTAAATTGCTTTGACGTAGGTGAAACTTTCCCCTTTCCAAATAAAGAAGCTCTTCGTTAGGGTATTCACGCAAACCTTCTTCATAATAACGAAGAGTTTCTTCGGGAGGTTGGTTCTGCTGGGAATAATATCCTCTTTCTAGCCATTCTTGGACAGTTTCTCCCATGACTGTTTGGCTCATTAGCCAGAAGGGGAGTTGTAAAATGCAAACTGTGAGTTTGAACTTTTTCATAGTTTCCCCTTCTTTTATAGATCACTGCATAATTTCAGAAGGTGTTTTAAGTATGGAACAATACCTAATTCTATCCTGGTCCTCTTGGGTCATTTTGTCTTTGTCTTGTTCCATATCTTCCGTAAAAGAGAGCCACAATCCCATACAGCGTTTAAATTTACGGGGAAATTTTTTACGGTGAAATTGCGCAAAGTATTTGGAAGGTATAACATCAAGCGTATCAAAAAAAGGCAGGAAAGATATGATCATTCGAAGATCGTATGAATCGTAAAAAGGACTTGAAAACTCGTATAGTGTATCCGTTATCTCCATAGCTGTAGAAGAACTGCTTGTATTTAGTCGTGTCCGCTCATTTTTTGATAACTTTGATTGAATCAATGTATCCATGTCTTTTTCAGGAAAACCACTTTCAAAATAAATATCTGTTAATAAGTGGACATCCCTTTGTTTGTCAACTAACTTCAGCGCTTCAACAAAAAGTAAATCAGCTACAAGAGGTTTTGAGAGTTTGGCTTGGAACGTGATCATGGGAATTTCTTGCCAACTATTGACATAACTTATCAATTCTTCAGAAAACTTTTTTAGAATTAGACCACTTAGATAATCTTCCACAGAATAGTTTTGTTGTCGGCAATAAGTGGCTATTTTTCCTTCAAAACTAATCACAGGTTTAATGAGTGCTTGTTCATCAACTGTATTCAATAACAAAAGATGCTTCACTAGCTCGTCGTTAAGCGAATCTGCTTTAAAATCATAAGAGCCTATTTTGGTTCCTTGTCTGGCCATGTCTTTTCGAAATAATTCATCTAGTATGATATTATTTACAGCCATTATGAGCTTAAAAGTTAACAATTGGAATAATGGATGTTGACGTGCTTGTAACCACTTACGCAAAGCAATAATTTGCTCAAGCTTTTCCTTCTGAGCTTTAAGCCCTTTTTGAGGAACATCAAGTAAAACCTGATAACTCCAACTGGCAATATGAGCCATTAACATGGCTAACTCTTTTGGTGATTTATTCTTAATGCTTGTTGGTAACTCGGCGATAGAAAGAGGAGGAACAATTTTTTCACCATAAGCCACGCAACTGAGACTGACAAGCAAGAAAAAGGTAAAAATTTTGTAGTAACGAGTTATCATAATAGTTATATCCAATACTACACTTAAAGATCAAGTTACCCAATGAAATGGAAAATTCCACTTACCAAAATATTGGTTATACTTTATTAAAGCAAAAAGCACTTACTCTAAAAAGTTAATTTGATTTTTCTTCCTGGAATTTTTCGTTATCCTTATTTTCTTTCCACCATTGGCGAAGCTTATTAGCTTCTGATTTAATTGTATCCATACTATCCTTTTTATCAGGATACCACAGTGGTTTTCCAATTAATGACATCAGGTTATTTCTAGCCCATTCCCTTTCTGAGTAATCTTCTTTTTCCAAAGTATTTATTAAAAGTGGAATGGTCTTATGGTAATTAAAGGTAATATCAAACGTTGTTTGAGCCTTTAAAACGTTTTCATAGACGACTGACATGACATAGTGACCTACACTTGGCTTTTCGCGGACAATTTTAGAAAGATTTAAACGCTTCTCAAGTTTTTCCCCTGCTTCTAACAGAATTTTTTCTTGAGCGATTAAAATCAGCGCACTTCCCTTACCGTCAAGGCGTTGAAGCCACTTCGTTCGCCCTCCCATAAGATAACCAAATACGCTAACCCTTTCTCCTGGTGGAAAGAACCATTCAACCTTAAAATCCAATTGGGCACTGTCTAATATGTAAACCTCCTGTGTTTTTTTACTTTCCAATGAAACTGTAAAGTGAATATCTTCTCCTAGTCTGAATTCCTTCTTTGCCATGCTAATGTCTATCTTGAGGGAGCCATCTGCCTGAAAATCCAGATAAGTTTCACCCCGTTTGGGAAACCTAAACTCCGCATAACTTTCCTCTCCATAAAATGTACCCAAAAATAACAAAACAATGGCGATTGCCATAGTTTTTATAAAATGGTAGCAATGAGCATAATATGTAAATAACATGGCTATCTCCTCCAGCCTCTCAATCTCAAGATACTGTCGTAGCTCAAATGATGAGCCGTTCCATTTTCTGCATTTTTGTGCATTAATCCTTTTTCTGCATGATCTGATGCAAGACCAAAAGGCTCATGATCAGTTGCATGACCAACTTCATGTCGGCTAATGATAGTAAAACTTCTAACATCTTGAGGACACCCTTCATGTAAAAACAGCCAAACAGTGGTATCCCTTTCAAATGCACAGCCACTTAACCACGGATCGTCCGGGTGAATGGTGAAACCATATTCTGTTGTTATTTTGATTTCTGGATGAGCAGGATAATAATTCGTCCACGCATTATCTCCACCATTTGCCTTAGTTGATAATTTTGATGCACCAATAACTCCCAAAGAAGTAGTATTATTTATCTTTAAAATTTCTTCAGAATAATCCAGTACTAAATTCAGTTCTCTCTTATTTCTGTTATACCAAAGCTGTGCTTTATTTGAAATACTGCGAATGGCACTATTGCGAACCATTTCATTATCTGAAGCTAACTCATTAATTTCTTGATTCGTTGGAAGTTCTTGTTGCGACGGTGGTTTAATGTCAAAAACATAATCCGTAAATGGTACTAATTTGACAAGTCCAGGATTGAATTCATAATCTGTGTGCCCATCTCCAGAAAACACAGGATCACTAGATGGATCAATTATTTCTTTTTTGAAAAAACGAGGCACATCAAAACCACCTTGTATTTGAGCAGCATTAGTAAATACTAATTTTTTTCTAACCGTTAAGGTTCCTGATTTAGCTTCAGCAATAATACTTCCATCTGAATGTTTGATTTGTGCAGTAAGAACATAATTATCTCCTGCTATAGTTGACGTAGCAAAGATTATTTTAGTTTTTCCTTGCTCACTTCCAGCTACTCCCGTTACAGTTGTGGCTGTTAATGGCCCTGGGTATGTTGTTTTAAAAATATCTTCTTTACCAGGTGAAGTGACAGTCCACATTGTATAAGTTTCCCCTCTTTTTCCTCCGTGCTCTTGAGGGGCATTATCATCGCCTGCGGAACCATTTCCATCAATCTTTTTATTACTAGCGGAATCATCAGGGTCTTCAAAACTCCAATGTACTTGAATTGGAATTTCTGTAATAGCACTTGTTCCATCTTTTTTCTTAATTTTCACCAAAGCCTTAATTTCTTCTTTGATTTCTGTTGCATTTCGATTAGGTTTCACCACACTTTTATCAACAGAAGGTGTTAAATGTATTGAGTCCACCTCAATTTTAGTTTCTTCCTGGGCAATTGCAGCTTCACCAAAATCTTCTTCCTGACTAGCGAAAATTTTTACTATATAAGGTGAAGTCTCTGGCCCAATAAATTGATCATTTTCAATTCCATTATTAGATTTTCCATTCCACTCATACAAATTCATTGTTCCTGACTTGGCAATAGAATCATCTTTAAATATAGGGTTACTTAGCTCTTCATGCTTGAATACCTCCAGCTTAGAAAATTTAGCTTCAAAATCTTCAGGTTCAAAAGTATATTTTACCTCCAATTTTTCAACACTAGGAGCAAAATAAGTATCAATAGAGTCTATTTTTACCTTAAAAATATGAACTTCTACTATACTTTCTAATGGTGCATCAAGATTTTTGCAATTTGTTGCTTTCACTGTAGCAGTGAATTTACCGATTTCTGTGAAGCTATAATCAAACTCTTGCTGATTTCCTGTGAATACTATTCTACTTTCTTCATCTCCTTCTTTTTTTACTTCCCACTCATAATGTTCGCATTTGCCAGTAATTGCTTCTGCTGTAAATTTAGTTTCCACTTCAGTTCCATTAAGGGCAAGGTATACTACATCAGTTTTGTCATCAGCCTTAGCAACAAAACAGTTCTTACCTGTTATCAGAAATTCTGCACCCAACTGCGTAACGTTTGAAGTAAATATTCTAACAATATTGTCCCATGCCTTTTCAAGCTTTGCGATTTCTGTGCTACTTTGTTTAAATTTTTTAGCATTTGCCATTTGAATACTAAGTCCAATTTGGGCTTGTTCAAATTCTTTAAATAAACGCATAGCTGAGCTTCTAACAGATGAGTTTCTCTTCACTTTTATTTCAATCTCACATCCTTCCCAGCTCCCGCCATTGTAGCCGCCATCAATCAAATAAGCCCCTTCACCTGTCATAGGGTCTTGAACGATATAGCCTATGCCTGTCCAACTACCTTGATTCACATCTCGCTGAGGAATC
>JADGDF010000068.1 GCA_016745055.1 Thiotrichaceae bacterium
TTATTGATTTATATGATGAAATAATTGGAGTATGTGCCGGACTATGGAACTTTTATCTAGCTAATTGATTGATTTTTAACGGGATACAACTCTAATAACGAACAACGAGTTGTACAATCAGATCACTTAAAATCAATAAATATAGGTGGTTACACCATGACTCATGAATGGGGACTTTTTATGGAGTGATAATCCTGAAGCCGTGATTTCTACTTTTTACAAGCAAAGTATGGTATGAAAGTTTTTGCCCAATTACGAAATTTATTTTCATTCCAATCTATACCCTTGGCATGGCCGGGGTAGGTAGTTACCTTTTCAGCTTACAATTACTGAGTTTCATTGATTTGTTTTAGGCCAAAGAAATTTTCAATTTTGTTTCTAAACCGATTGTAAAGCACTTCCTCTTCAACTTGTGTATCATGTTGAGCATGCATTTGTGATTTTGTCATCATTTGACGTTGCGTCAATATTTTACTGATGCGTTCCAACACTTCTAATTGTTCTTCCATGAGAGGTGCTAAGTCTTCTTTAGTAATTTCATATAAATAAACATCGGTAATTGAAATGACGGTGGCTGTTCTATCTTCACCCGTTAATAATGCCATTTCACCAAAGAAATTTCCTGCCCCCAAACGGGCAACCTCAACTTGCTCACCTTCTGTTGATTGCACCCTAACACCCACAACGCCTTCAACGATGATAAACAGCGAATGCCCTACGTCACCTTGACGTACAATGATTTCACCCATTGATAAACGATGAATTCGGATATTATCACTTAAAGTTTTTTTGGCACTTTCAGAGAAAGGTCGGAATAAATCAATTTCTTCCAATAAGGTACTTGGTTTGGTTGCGGCTTCCTCACCTCTTTCTTTAACACCTTTAAAAAGATGGATTTCCTGACGCTGAATGGCTGGCGCAATGCCTACGCGATTTAAATGTGTCCAAACACGCGTCCAAACAGCCTGTTCATGTAATAAACGCCAGGTATAGTCACGCACTGCACAGTAAACTAAGTAATCTGCTGCCCAATCGCTGATGCCTCTAAAAATCACATAAGGCTCAGGTACTTTTAAAACAACTTCTGTGGAAATTACAGCATCTCGAATAATTTTCTGCACTCTTTCAGGAGGATGAGCTGGGTGAATATGTACAATAAAACGCAACCAGAAGGAATCATCAGGATAATCAAAATTATTAATGGGTGATTCGGCCGCTATGCTGTTAGGAATACAGAGGATACAACCTTCACGAGTAATAATTCTAGTGGTACGCCAAGTAATGTCTACCACTTTTCCTTCTTCAAAACTACCAATTTGTACCCAGTCACCCACTCTAAAAGGATGCTCTATATTAATGGCGATGCCAGAGAATATATTAGAAATGTTAATTTGGATCGCAAGACCAATGATCATGGCAATTACACCAGAGGTTGCCAATAAGCTGGTCAATTTTTGATCATACACAAACGCAACAATGGCGAGTGATGTCAGCATATAAATGGAAAAGGAGACAAAACGCCGTCCAATTCTTGGTATTCTACGACCACTACGTTCTTCCAAAGGTCGCCACACAAATAATTCTATGGCAAGATGGAACAAAATAGCTGGAATGACCCACCATAGCACATCAAAAGATTCAAAAACAAAGTTGAGTAGGGAGGTGTTGACAGGTTCATTACCACTTTTCAATATCCAAGTGACCAAAATAACTTCACTTGAAAGTAGCATTAGAAAAGAGAAAATGGCATGTAAAAACCAAATCGTTTTTGAAAAATGTCTTAGTTCTTGATGCTTTGCTATTAGCCTCAATAATAAAATGAGAATGCCGCTAATTAATAATATTTTATCAGCTGTATCAGGTTCCATCAGACGACGTAAAGTGAACCGACTATTTTCAATTAAAATTCCCATATTAAATTGAGAATATTCAACTTTTCCACCTGGAATATTAAGGAATTTAGGATTACCTAAGGAGTTTTCTTTATAAACATCCTGAAAAAACCACGCATCTTTGACCGCCCAATTGAGGGTTGGATTCAGTACATGACTTTTCTGTAGTTTATCCGCCATTTTTTCTTCTTCAGTAATACCCATGCCCAGTACATCAGTCACGTAAATTAGGTTATTACGAGTCAGTTCTTTATGGTGGAAATTAATACCAAGAATATGTTCATCTGGTTTGGCTTTTTTAGCTCGACCAGAGAAAAAATCAGCTTTAAATTTTCCTTTTATTTCATAAAGTTGATAATTAAATTTGGTATTACCCGATGAATTTTTAGTAATTGACTCAGCAAAATTATTACCTTTGTTAAAAATACTGAGGCTGCCAGAGTTTCCTAATTTTATGGGTTCAATGGCATTTGAAAAAGCAATGGTATGAGGATCAATATTCCCTCGGTAACGAAACCATAGATTAAAATCTAAAATATAGCTTAAGGTTTTTTCATTAAATTCTGAAACTTCATTAGCTTTAATGCCAACATAAATAACATTTGTTTTATACATGGGCTTATTGTCAATGTAAATCACTCTGCCTTCTGCAACTGCTTTAGCAAGGTTGTCAATTTCACTGATACTTCGTACATCTTGCAATTGTACTAGGGCTGAAATGACATTGCGGTTCTTGAATACCCCAATGGCCACAGGTTTTTGAGCATCTCCATTACGGTCAAAGTAATTGAAGCCGGTTACACCTTCTACGGCATTAGCACTGCTATCAATAGAGGCAAGGTAGTTTTTAATTTTTTGGCGATCATCTGGAATGGTGGCTTTTGTTCCCTGTGCTTGGGTATTTTTAATGGCTTCAACTAATACCATTGCTGTGTCATAGCCAAAAGCAGCTCGCAAGTCAGCTTCTTCTTCGTATTTTTCATAATACTCGCTTCTGAAAATTTGAGCTTTTTCATTGGCAGTATCAAAGATTAATGGCGTGGTAATGTAAATGTCATCAGTGTAAAAACCAGGATGATTTTTCTCGCGCGGAAATTTTTTAAAGCTGTCAATAAATGATTTGGACACGTAGGCAGCTGGAACGACTAGTTGATTATTAATGTTGGCATCCTTCATGGATTTAATCAACTGTGTACCTTGGCTGGAATAGGTTGCTAAGAAAATAAAGCCAGCATCCACTTTGGTTTTGAGATCGTTGACAATTTCACGCACAGAGGTATCAAAATTTTTTCTATTGAAAGCATAGGTATATTTGACTTCCATACCAAGCTCTGTCGCCGCTTTTGCAAAGACTTCAGCAAGGTAAGTCCCGTAAGTATCTTCGTGGTGAATAATACTGACTTTGTCCTGATGAAGGACTTTTTTGAGATAGTTAGCAAGAAAACGACCCTGTAATCTGTCGTTAAAAACAGTTCTAAAATACCAAGGATTATTTTTGGTCACGTCATCACTGGTTGCTCCAGGCGTAATGGCTGGAATACCATAACGTTGGTAAATTTTCCCACCTTCAATAGACGTTGAACTGTAAAAATGACCAATGACCGCGACTGCACGATTTTTATTAACAATTTCAATCGCTTTTTCTTGAGCTAGTTTCTTATTATTACCATCGTCATAAGTGTCTAAATCCAGTTTTTTTCCATTAGCACCTCCTTTGGCATTGACTTCATCAAAGTACATTCTAATACCTTGTATGAAAGATTTACCTTCTGATTCAGACTCAGGTCCCACAAAAGCAAGGTAAATTGTTTCTCCTGGGCTGACAACTTCTTTTGTACTTTCAATGCCAAACCAAATGAGAATAAATAAAATTATTGAGCCTATAACTAATGTTTTAAAATGTTCTTTTTTCATAGGGTGTGAACTAGTAATCGACAATGATTCCTCATTCCATCCATTAGTACTTGCCTCTTAATTTTAATCAATTTAAGCATGTACTGTACCAATTTTAATGTTTTTTAAGAGGCTTAAAAATCTTCATTCAGCATGATTAATTGTTTATCAACTATCTCTGCAGATTGTAAAACATTAAGTATCAGACAATTTAGTGTCTTGCAATCATATTTTGGGGCAACCAGGTTACAATTTCAGGAAAAATGACAATTAAAAAGATAGCCATCAGTAATAGCAAGAAAAATGGCAAGGCGGCGCGCGCTAAATAAAAAATATTATGGCCAGTTAATCCTTGTAAAACAAATAGGTTAAAACCTACTGGTGGCGTAATCTGTGACATTTCTACCACAATCACTACATAAACACCAAACCACAGTAAATTAATATCTGCTTGAATCACCATGGGTAAAATCACAGAGGTGGTTAACACAATGACCGAAATACCGTCCAAAAAGCAACCTAGTACAATAAAAAATAAAGTTAACGCAGCAATTAACCCATAAGGTGATAAACCAAAATTTTGAATCCATTCCGCTAATAAAGAGGGAATAAGCGTAAAGCCCATCATGACAGATAAAAAGGCGGCACCCGTTAAAATAAAGCCAATCATGCAAGACGTACGAGTAGCTCCCATTAAACTTTCTGAAAAAGTCTGTTTAGTTAAACTACCAGAAAAAAAAGAAAGCAGTAATGCCCCAAATACTCCTAATGCTGCAGCTTCAGTGGGTGTAGCTAATCCTATATACAGGGAGCCTAATACCCCAAAAATCAGCAACAAAACAGGAATTAATCCCCCTGAAATGCGCAGTTTTTCTTTGAAAGATAATTTGGTAACTTCATGCGGAATTTCTTGGGGATGAAAATAGGACCAAATACTGATATAACCCATAAATAAAATGACGAGCAAGATACCTGGCAAAATACCTGCAATAAATAAACGTGCAATCGAAACTTCGGCAGATACTCCATAGACAATAAACATAATAGAAGGCGGGATGAGTAAACCGAGTGTCGCAGACCCAGCAAGACTGCCCACACTTAAACGTTCGTTATAGCCACGCTTTTTTAGTTCAGGCAATGACATTTTACCAATGGTGGCAGCCGTTGCTGCAGATGAGCCTGAAACAGCCGCAAATACAGCTGATCCAACGACATTAACATGAATTAAACGACCAGGAAGTGAGGCTAACCAGGGTGAAAGTCCTTTGAATAAATCTTCAGATAGGCGAGTACGAAATAAAATCTCGCCCATCCAGATGAATAGGGGAAGCGCAGTTAACGTCCATGAGGCACTGGCTCCCCAAGAAGTTGTGGCCAACCTAGCGCCAATTTGAGCTAAGGAGGCATCACCAAATAACAACAAACCGATAATACCAACGCTTAATAGGGAAATTGCAACCCATAATCCTGTTGCAAGTAATGCAAATAAAACAATAATTAAAATCAAGGCAGCAATGAGTGGATCCATTCACATTTCCTATTGCGGTTAATTAATCGTTTTGATCAGTTGTGGTGTTATAAGTCGGAGGTAAACCTGAGATAATTCGCCAGATTTCTTCAAGAAATGCAATAAATAAAACCACAAGCCCAACGGCCAATATACTCTGCGGTATCCATAAAGGCGTAGGTACATGCCCTTGAGACACTTCCCCAAACTGATAACTTTGCCAAACCATTTCCATCATAAACCAAGCAAAATAACCGCTGACAAAAGCTGCCATTGTAATGACAATTGCTTCTAACCAATAGGCAACACTTTGGGGTAAATAACGAATGACCATTGTGACTCGAATATGCCCTCCCATGCGTAGCGTATAAGCTAAAGCTAAAAAAGTTGAAGCGGCCATGAGATAACCAGCAAAATCATCTGCTGAGGGGATAATAAAACCAAACAAACGTCCAACAATTTGAGCTAAAATGAGAACAGCAATCCCAGTTAAACAAATAGCAGCTAATACACCGCAGGCACGATATAAAGGGTCTAACATAATAATTCCTAGTTTTAGTGAATCAAAGTTCAGGAGGTAAGGGATTACAAGTTTTCAGTTTTTTTGTAGTAAGCATCTAACATTTGCTTACCTTTTTCACCAGCTTCTTTTAACCATTCTCCTTCAATGATTTTACGAATTTCAATTAACCCATTTGTTAGTTCGTCTGTTGGTGGAAGCACTAAGATACCTTTTTCCTTCAAAATGCGAGTTTTTTCAGAAGTTTCCTTAGCACTCATCACCCAACCACGTTCTTCTGCCGCTTTTGCTGCTTGTAAAACGGCTTGTTGTATTTCAGGTGTCAGCTTATCAAATAGCTTCTGATTGACAAATACCATATTTTTAGGAATCCAAGCTTGGAAATCGTAATAATAACGTACATAATCCCAAGCTTGACTGCTAACACCTGTGGAAGGTGAGGTCATCATGGAGTCAATAATGCCAGTACTGAATGCTTGTGGAATTTCAGGGGCTTGGACTGTTGTTGGTGTTCCCCCCATTAGTTCAACCAAACGAGATAACATTGCGTTATAGGCACGAATTTTTAAGCCTTGCATATCTTGCATGGCATTAATTTCTTTTTGGGTATAAAATCCTTGTGGTGGCCAAGGCACTGCGTACAGTAATTTTAAACCTTGTGCTTTGAGGAGTTGTTCAATTTCGTTTCGTGAAACATCCCATAAAACTTTGGCATAATTGTAGCCAGTTGCCAATAAAGGTAAGACATCAATCTGATAGAGAGGATTTTCGTTACCTAAGGTGGAAATAACCGTTTCACCAATGGCAACTTGTCCACTACGCACAGCTCGTTTAATTTCAGGTAATTTATATAAGGAAGCGCCTGAATGTATGCGAATGATGAGTTTATTTTTTGTTAAACGCTTAACTTCTTCTGCAAATTGCACCACATTTTTAGTATGAAAAACAGAATCTGCATAAGGGGTTGGCATATCCCATACAACTTTTTCTGGCGGTTTGTTACTATCACAACTGGCAAGCAAGACAACCAGTAAACTAATAGTCAGTCCCCACAAACTTTTTAGTTTCACAAACTCCTCTCCCTTAGTGGATACATTAATTTACATAATTGTACCATTTTTAAAGTTATTTTGGTGGTTTTGCATTAATGACTTCATTGTTCAAAAAAGCTTTTTAAAATCCTTTCTCCTTCTTTACCAGATTTTATCCGCCATTCTTGGATCATGGTTCGACGAATTTGTTCTAGACTTGTTTTAAATTCATCAGTTGGTTTCAATACTTTCATGCCATGATCACTTAATACTTTCAATTTATCTTCTGTTTCTTGTTGGCTCATAGACCAGCCACGTTCTTCGGCTTTACCCGACGCTTTAAGGATAGCTTGTTGGAAATTTAGTGGTAGTGCATTAAACGCTTTTTTATTTACGATGACCATATTCTTAGGAATCCAGGTCTTTATATCGTAGTAATAACCGACATAGTCCCAGCATTGGCTACTTACACCTGTAGAAGGAGAAGTAATCATGGCATCAATCACACCTGTGCTGAATGCCTGAGAAATTTCAGGACTTTGAACAGTGGTCGGTGTTCCATTCATTAATTCAACTAACCTAGTCAATGTCACGTTGTATACTCGGATTTTCAATCCTTTAAAATCCTCTAAAGAGTTTACAGGCTTTTTAATATATAAGCCTTGTGGTGGCCAAGGAACTGCATAAAGTAGCAATAAACCTTGGGCTTCCAGTAATTTTGATATATCTGCGTGACTGACAGCCCACAATTTTTGAGCTTCTTCATAACTTGTCGCCAGTAATGGTAAAGAGTCTACTTCAAATAAAGAATTTTCATTTCCCAACAACGAAATAACTATTTCTCCAATAGGTACTTGTCCTGCACGCACAGCCTGTTTAATTTCTGGATGCTTATAAAGAGAAGCGTGAGAATGTACACGAATTTTCAATGTACCTTCAGTTAATTGTTCAACATCTTTTACAAATTGATAGATATTTTGTGTGTGAAAAACCGTGTCAGCAAAGGGAGTTGGCATATCCCATATAGTAATTCCTTCATCACTATTAGATATTTGATCACAGCTAGCGGTGGTAAGTAATAAGAGGAGGACAGACAGTAGGCGAGCTTTCATTAAAATACCTTATATCATTTCATTTAAAATTATGTATGTAAAGTTGTTCTATTCAGGAAGGAAGTCTAAAACGTTTTGTTATTTACTGCAATATCTTATGTTAGTCATCATTGCTTTTATTTTAATCTACTTCTTATAATGTAACATCTTAATTTTGAGGTTGCTAAAAAACAGAATTTAATTATTCCACAAATATAATATTGTTTAAATAATATATTTGAGGTTGTTCAGGTTTTTTTTAAAGCAAAGAGTGATTTAAGACAATTTCTTAATTTTAAGGTAGTGAAAAAATTTGAGGACAATAAGAATATATTTAAAAAATTAGATTAGTAAGTATACAAGAACACATTGCATCACACTTTATACTTAAATGTTTTTTCGATTCAATGGGCACAGGCACACTGTATCTCTTAATTTTAGCTGCCTTAATACAATAAGCTAACAGACAAAAGTAATACTTAAATGTGCATTACTAATCCTATAGTGTTCCAAGTTGGAAATTGCAGTTTTTTGTAAATACACTAAGATGTTCTATCTTTATGCCTAACCACGAAACTATTTCTTCAATATCATGCTCATTCTTGGCATTTTTCCATTGGAATGGTTAATGAGCTGAATTTCTTTTATTTTAACTTGCCACTTAAGGCTAATAGATAAATTAGTATAAAAGTGGCATCTTTAAGAATTTTTCCTAATCTACTCGTTGCCACAGCTTTAGCAATTGGCTGATCATATCACCCATATATTTAAGTAAATCCGTGCCCATACCAGCATGAAAGCGGCTAACATCTTTACTCCCCATGGCTAAAATACCATTTGCTTTTGGTAAACCCAGCGGCACTAACACAGCTGAAGACATATTATTATTATGAAATAAATAATTGTTTTGCGTGTCTAACAGTCGACCACAGTTGGGTTGATTATTTTCTAGTAAGTTTTCAAATAAAGTAAAAATTTGCGCATCATATTCTACGAATTCAGAGCGACCAATTAGTGAGGTGGGTGGCGCTTCAAATAAACGTATTACAATTGCATCAGTTTGAAATTCATTACTCAATTCTGAATAAAGTAAATTGAAAAATTCTTCAGGATTAACTGCGCTTGTGAACGTAATAATTAAATTTTGAATACGACGGCTGAGTTTTTCATTGATATGGGCAATGGCGATTAAATCATCGAATTTACGCTGTAAATGACGATTTTCATCTCGTAATACGGCTAACTGTTTTTCCACCAGCGATACAGCAGAGCCTGCTGCATGAGGGATTTCAATTCTAGCCAGTAATTCTTCGTGCTCAGTAAAAAATTCAGGATGTTGACGTAAATATTCAACAACAGATTGTTCTGGCAAGTCATCAATATAATCAGTCAAACTCATATGTCAATTGTCCCTTCAAAAACACGAGTTGCAGCGCCAGTAACTTGTACTGGGTTTTGTGCGCCACCTTCCCAATGTACGGTGAGTCTGCCACCTGCTAATTTTACAGTCACTGTTTTATCCAATTTACCTAGTTTTTGGCCAACAACAACGGCGGCACAAGCACCGCTGCCACACGCCAAGGTTTCCCCTACACCTCGTTCATAAGTCCGTAGACGAATATTTTGACTGTCAATAATTTGCATAAAGCCAACATTCGTGTGTTCAGGAAAGCGGGAATGCGCTTCTAATGAAGGTCCAATCGTGTCAACAGGTGCAATACTCAAATCATCAACAACCAAAATAGCGTGTGGATTCCCCACAGAAACCGCACCAATTTGATAAACTTTGGTATCTACCATAATTGGATATTGCACAGACTCTTTTTCGGCTTGGAAAGGAATACTGGCCGGTTTGAAAATGGGAATACCAATATCAACTGTGATATTACTATCATCCAAAATTCTTAAGGTAATTTTTCTGGCACCGGTTTCGACGACTAATGTTTCTTTATCACTTAATCCTTTATCCCTTACAAACCGAGCAAGACAACGTGCACCGTTGCCACATTGTTGCACTTCTCCACCATCTGCGTTAAAAATGCGATAGCGAAAATCCACTTCTGGACTATTACTCGTTTCTGCCAACAAAATTTGGTCGCATCCAACACCAAAATGTCGATGTGCAATAAATTGAACTTGTTCTGGGGTTAATGATAAAGGATGATTGACCGCATCAAATACCACAAAATCATTGCCAAGGCCATGCATTTTTGTGAAAGCAATTTGCATATGTGTACCATTTACCCTATTAGATGTGAAGAAGTGCTTAATGTTGTTAGCAACAGTGATTTCTGGCTAATTTTTTCCAGAGGGTCTAACATCAATAATTTCTGGCGCAAACATTTGAACGCTTTTTTCTCCTTCTAGTGAGGATTTTAACTTATCTGTCAGCTCAATAGTAATAAATTGTTGGTCAAGAATTTTGCCACTATTAACTTCAACAAATAAGGTTTCTTTACATCCGTCATCATAAATGCGTATTCTTTGAAGTTGGCCAGCTTTAATTTGCTGTTCCTGCTGTATATAGCGATGCATAGACAATGGTGAATTATTGTTGGAAGGGTCTGCCATATTTTGTGCTGTTTCACAAGGAGAGAGTGCCGTTGAAACTTCAGCATAAGCAGAATGCATTAGCCAACCAAGCGGCTCATTGGCATCAGGAGCTACGCTTTCAGGATCAAAAGGAAACCATTGAGAAAATTTACCGTATTCAATGTAAATATCCCCACTTTCATACACATTAAGTTTGACATTTAGGTCACCTCTTTCTGTCCTAATGGTACCAACCCCTGTATGGGCAGGACTTTCTTCAAAGTGAGCCTTAAACAAGCGTTGATTATTCCGTTCTGGTAATGAGCTGGGAATATCTAAAATTGTTGTATAAACGTCCACCAATGCGTTAATCATTGATGGAATAATTACCAAAATTGCAATGATTGAGGTAATAAGCCCTTCAGTCGTTTTTAGCCAACCAGTAAGATTACCTGAGCTTTTCGAGCTTGTTGTACCTTGCGTCTGGTATTGCTGATTCATATACATCTCCTAGCATTTAAATAAGTTATTGCATGAACTGCCGTTATTTTATCACTATTGGTTCATTGAACGTATATTTTTCCTAAAAATTACGTCTTTATGTCAACGTTCATAACTGATGGCAATAAGTTTGCCAATTATACAGCTATGAAATTTTTGTGAATGAAATTAAGTAGTAACATGGTTTTGCCAAATTTGTGTCTCTATTTGAGGTAGTAGCACTTGCAAAAATTGAAAGGCAGCCTCTAAATGTTGCTTTGCAGAAACGCTCAATGCATCACCCAATTCAAAAGATTCACCCTGCACACTGAGTAAAAATGTTGGCGGGGGTACAATTTGGTAAATTTGTTGATAGGCATACAATAAAGCTGAAGGATGCATAGCATGTGATGTATAACTGTCATCTTTTTGAGGATATAATAACTGAAAACAAAAAGCCTGCAAGCAATCAACACTGGCATCAATAAATAGTGCTAATTGGCAATTTTCTAAATCTACCACATGTTCTACTTGTAATTGAAAATCGGTCAATAACATAATATCATCCCTTATATTTTCACTTTCAACTAGCTCAAGTAACATTGGCCCAAGGGCATCATCACCACGGCTAGGATTACCGTAAGCAAAAATAACAAGTTGATTTTTTAACATTGAATTTTCCATGAAAAATAATGATATATTACTTTCCCTAGCAGAAGAATTAGGGCACTGTTTACAACAGCAGAACCTCATGCTCGCCACCGCAGAATCCTGCACAGGTGGGTGGATAGCCCAGGCTATTACAGCTATAGCAAGGAGTTCTGTATGGTTTGATCGTGGTTTTGTTACCTATTCTAATACGGCTAAGCAAGAAATGTTAGGGGTTAGTCAAAAAACGCTCGCAACTGAAGGTGCTGTCAGTGAAGCCACTGTATTGGCCATGGTAAAAGGCGCTTTGGCGCGTAGTCAAGCACAAGTGGCCATCGCAGTCAGTGGTATCGCAGGGCCAGGTGGTGGCACATCGACAAAGCCTGTAGGGACTGTTTGGATTGCGTATGGGCTGCCACACACTGCGGGTTATGCAAAATGCTATCTTTTTGATGGTGATAGAACCCAGATAAGACAACAAGTAGTGATAACTGCTTTGCAGGACTTGTTAGAGAATCTTTGCCCGTAGATAGAATGAGTAGCGAAAAAGGCAAACTTTTTCTGATAAGACCAAAATCCATTATTTGATAGCTACAATTACTCTGTTTGGCAAGTATTTCAAGTCTGTTTAACAAAATAAATCTTTCACGCCTTTGCACTCTAACTTTTGGTTCTCATTAAAAATTAATTTTGTTGACACTGGTAATTGCCAGGATAATGCCAGTAATAATTACCCCAATGACACTACCAATAATCACAATAGCAAGTGGCTCTATTAGCAGCAAAAAACGTTTCATTCTGACACGTCCACTTTCTTCAAGTAATCTTGCTAATGAGCGTAACATGCGGGGCAATTGACCTGCTTTTTCTCCTGCGCGAATAAGATTGTGGCCTGTTGGCGTTAAAGCGTCATTATCTTGCAAAGCTTGTGATAAATGTGTTCCTGCTTTTACCGATTTATTAACCTGAGTCAATCTTGCAAATAGTGAAGGTAATTGAATGCCCTGACTTGAAAGCTCAAGTGAGCGTAATAACGGTACACGATTATCCAACAAAGTGCCCATCATAGATGCCCAGCGGGCAGTTTCAGACTCCATTAACCAAACACCAATTAAAGGCAATTTAGCAGAAAAATCTTTTAATTTATTGAGCAAACGAGCTTGGGTTAATGCATAACTCAAGGCAATAACAAGTAATACAATGCCACCAATAATCCATTCATAATAGTGATTAAAAAACATGCCTGTATTTAAGACGGCTTTCGCAAGCCACGGAATACCCTCTTCCCTATTTTTTAGAATATTGGCAAAACGAGGCACAACGACAATAAAAATAAGCAAAACAGCAGTAATTCCAGAAAAAATTAGAATGGCTGGATAGAACATGGCATTGCGCATTTCACTTTTAATACGCGCATCATATTCCATCTGCTCAACCCCAGCCCGTAAGGCTTCTGCAATTTTACCGGTTAACTCCCCCGCTTCTGCAAGTTGGATCACGTACCATGGTAAAGAGAGTTCACTCTCTTGCAATGCTTTTGAAAATGAAGTCCCTTGCCGTAATTTGGCAGCCACATCGCTGAATGTTTGAGTAATAAATGGATGATGAGAAGATTCAGCCAGTGATTCGACCGTATCAATCAATGATACCTCTGATTCCAACAAAGTGGCTAATTCATGAAAGGCAACCAATACATCCCGTTGTTTTGGTTTACCCGCTTTACCCCGTTGTGAGGTTGTGGTTTGCTTAAGTACAAGTGGCGTCAATTCTCGTTTTTGTAATTGACGAGTGGCCTCTCTTTCAGTTTTTGCTTCAATAATACCACTGACTTCTTGGCCTTGGGTATCAAGTGCTTGATATTGGTAACGCATTGTTGTTTATGCTACAGAGTTGGAGAGAAAAAATGCTTAACACTCAAAAGTCTATTTTAACCTTATTTCAGGTCAAGCAAAAATTTAAGTTAATCTACCAATGAGTTTAAGGAAGTGATGCACATTGTCAACTAGATTTGGAGAGTGCGTATATAATGCGCCACCAATTAAAAAAATCACATCGTGTCCATATAAGTCTAGCATGTCAGGAATATTATCAGCAGTCATACCACCACCAGGCATAGGTAAGATGGCAGGGTAATTGCCCAATGGCGTTTGACAATGATAGGCAATACTCTGGCATTCAGTTTGGCCAAATCCAAAGCGCCCACCGTAATTAGGGTAAATTGTCGCATCAGCACCGGCTAAACGATGTAATTGCCCAAATAAAACCCCTTGTTCAATGCCACTACTTTGATTCACTACCATTGATCCTAAAAAAGCAGGATGACCAATTAAAGGCAAATTAACGGTATCATCTTTTGCCAACATGCGTATAGTATCAAAACCAACTAATCCTGGGGCAATCAATAATCCGCCTACGCCCATTTTTTGAGCGTAATTTACTCGTCGTTGAATTTCATGAGCGGGCGCACTGATATTGGGGACATAAATACAGTGTTTACCCGTTTGTTGATTGGCTTGTGCCACAGCTTCCGCGCAGGCTTGCACTCGTTCCTCGAAAGGACAAAAAGATTGATTGGTTAAACCATGATCATCTTTAATAATATCCACACCTCCCAACGCAAATTGGTAAGCTAGTGCGGCTAATTCCTGCGGTAATTTGCCCATAGGCTTGAGGGCTGTGCTGAGCAACGGTTGATCATAGACGTTAACAAGATCACGAAGACCTTTGGTACCAAAACGTGGGCCTGAAAACTGATTAAGCAGTTGTGAATTGAAGTCAATATTCGTGACTCGAATACCTGTTTTAATACTGCTATTACCAAAAAGTACATTTAAAAATTGGGTTAATTCAAAAGCAGTTGTTTCTATAGCATAACTAATTTCAGCTTGATAACAATTTTTATTAATGTTAGAAAAATTAACCAGTTGACCCAAAATATGATCGCGAATGAATCCATCAGGTACAAGTTCCTCCCATACTTCAACTGTTTGTTCAAAGCAAATAATTCTTACTCTTTCTCGAGCATTAGCTTCATTATCCAAGATTTGGTAAGTCACAGTAAAACGTTCGTAATTCATCTTATTTTCCAAAAAATGGCTATTAGTAGCACTTATTTAGAATCCTGAATTTAATTAAAAGAGATAACAAGACCTGGTAGATTTTGAAAACCTGCCAGATCTGATTGAAAAGTTTTAGGTAGTCCTCCAGAAGCTGTGATACAAAATAAATTATACTTTAATAGAGAATGATAATAGTGCTGGATAAAATTCCAGATAACTCCAAAATTATGATTTTACAGCTTTTATAGGTTTCCCGACAGTCGGTATAGCACACAGCACATTGACGATAAACAGGGGGTAATAATTTCCACAGTACTTGTGCAATATATTGACTCCTATCACCTAATATGTAAACAACTTGGCAAGTTATTACATCCAAAACTATCCAATATTCATCAAAACCATTGCTTTTAACCTTTATTACCTACAAATGACTACACCCATCCAAACGAAATTTTTTCCCGCAGAAGTCTATCCTCCATGTTCTTTTTTTCTTCCGAGACTTCTTCCTTTTCCTGGCTTTTAACGAACTGCCTGCTACAATCTTTACATATTCATTTGGGCTTCTTATTATGGATTGAGCCATTTTTACATAATTTTGATGAACCACATCTTGGACAAACTAGCATCTTTACTATGAGTTTTATAATTTTCATGTTATCTAATATAAAATTACTACTTCTGGGGAACTATCCAATAAAGGATTTGCCTACTTTTCGTGAAATTCGCTCTTTAGGCGCTAAATTATACGAAGAACAAGGGGTGCCTAAACCGATTATCCAGTCATTACTTGGGCATAGCGATATCAGTATGACTAATTTATATTTGGATAGATACGAGGTAAAATGGCAGGAAGTTAACTAACATTTTGCAAATTCTTTGCAAATAAAAAGGCCTGTCTTTTGGACAGGCTTGTGAATTCTGGCTCCTTGAGACGGGCTCGAACCGCCGACCCGCTGGTTAACAGCCAGCTGCTCTACCAACTGAGCTATCAAGGAACTAAGTATAGTAAAATGTGAATTCTAACAAAAATAATTTTTAGATGCAACTTTTTTCAAATTCGAAAATCATATGAGAACTTTGCACAAGATATTTTCACTTTAATAAATTCTATCTACTTAAATATTAGTGTAAATACACTCATCCCAGAAATAACTCCAGCACAAAAATATTATAAAACATATTGAATTTAAAGGTACAGGCCTAACGCCATCCAAAATTTGGTAGACCTCTTGCAAAATAAGTTGTTAAGAATTAAATAATTAATTTGTTGTATATAGCAGCAATAAGGTTGAAGCGAAGCGCAAAACGTTTACGACGGTTTCGGTAACGAAAGGCAAGCATTTTGAAGATTTTAAGTGCCCGTATTACATGTTCGACAATAATACGGACTTTTGCGAGTTGGCGGTTAGCTTGTTTTTGTTCCTCAGTCAAAGGGCAAAGCTTAGTTTTTTTAAATGGGATTTGGCAACAAGCATGGTATTTTCCCATTCCTTGATAACCGCTATCTGCTAATACTCGTATAGAGACATCAAGTTGAGCTTTCTTGAGACTTTGTTTGAATAGGGTAAAATCATGAACACTGCCTTTAGCAAAGTAGGTTGAAATAATCTTTCTACTATTAAAATCTATCATTATTTGTGCTTTTTGAGTGGGGCGTTTTTTTTCCCGCTGTAATGAATGCTTTGTCGCCTCTTTGGCCTTTCAATCTCTTTTTCTGTCGCATCAACAACTATACACTCACCACCTGATAAACTAAATTTACCACTTCTCATTAGCTTGTTTTCTATTTTTTGGATTGTCCTACATACATTGGATTCTGATAAGCTGTAATCTATCCCCAAATGATACTGAGTTCATACTCTCTGATATACGTGAGTGTCATGCATAGTTGTTCTTCATAACTTAGCTTAGGTGTGTTACCCAGTCTGGTTCGAGGCCTACACATTCACCATCTCTTCAAATAGTTCTTTACTTACCCCTAAATAGCGTTTAAAATTTTCATTTGGTAAAACTTTCAGTTTTTCGTAGTTCCTCTATTTCCTTAGAACCTGTTTAGTTCCTATAACCACTAGTTTAACTTTTCTCCCCATTTTTTCAATACCTTATTTCGCAATAAGTCTAATGCAAAATTATTGCTAATGCTTAAGTAACCTCGTGCTTAACAACTTGTATGCTATAAATTAATATGAGCCATTATAAGTTATAACTACACTAATGTTGAAAAAAGAAATTAGCAAGATTTTTATCACTGACTGCTATATAATATTATAAATTAAAAATAATTAGCTTATGTTTTACAAAAAAATATCGTTAATGAGGTTATTTCATGTTTCAAGGTAGCATGGTTGCGTTAGTCACTCCAATGCATCCCGATGGAAGTATCGATTTTGACGCGTTACAACAGTTAGTCGATTTTCATATTAGCAATCAAACCGATGCGATTGTTGCCGTCGGTACCACTGGCGAGTCTGCCACATTAAATCACGAAGAGCATTGTGCCATCGTTGAAGCAGTGGTAAAGCAAGCTGCCGGCAGAGTTCCCGTAATTGCAGGTTCAGGTTCAAACTCTACTTCTGAAGCGATAGAATTGACTCAGTGCGCTAAAAAAGCGGGAGCAAATGCTTGTTTATTGGTGACACCGTACTATAATAAGCCAACGCAAGAAGGGCTTTATCGTCACTATCGTGCTGTGGCAGAAGCTGTAGATATTCCTCAATTGCTCTACAATGTGCCCGGTAGAACTGCCTGCGATTTGTTACCTGAAACAGTTAAAAGGTTGGCCGTAATTGACAATATTGTCGGTATAAAGGAAGCTTTAGCTGATCTAGATAGAGTAAAAGAGTTATTAACCTTTGCCAATGAAAACTTTGTTGTTTTTAGTGGTGATGATGGCACAGCAATGGAACTTATGCTCCTTGGTGGAAAAGGTGCTATTTCGGTGGTAGCTAATGTGGCACCAAAAGCTATGCATGAAATGTGTCAATTTGCAATTAGTAGGGATCGTGTCAATGCTGAAGCGGTTAATCAACGCTTAATAGGATTACATACCCAGTTATTCTTAGAGGCAAATCCTATTCCAGTAAAATATGCTGTACATACAATGGGATTAATTGGTGAAAGCATTCGCTTACCTTTAACCTTTTTATCTGAACAATACCATGCCGCTGTCAAACAAGCTATGCAGCAAGCACAAGTGATTTAGTCTCATGAACAAGTTTATCAGTTTATTGATATTAACTTATTGTTTGACTGGTTGCGGATTAGTTGAATTATGGGATACCCCCTTTACTTCAGAAGAAATGTACTATGATGTGCCTAAACCGTTACCAGCACTAAAAGTACCGCCTGCCTTACTTAATTCAGCATCTGTGAAACAACCATCCTCAAATGCAGCTACTCAATAGGATATGATTTATGTTGCGCATATATCGAGCCATTGCTTGGTTATTGCTTTCACTTAGTTTAACGCATTGTGGCATTATTTCAAATAAAGGTGTTGACTATAAAAAAAGTCGTACCATTCCAACGCTAGAAGTGCCGCCTGACTTAACGTCTACCAGTATTGAAGAAGAACTTGCGATTCCTAATGAAACATCTTCAAATGGAGCAACTTTGTCAGAATATCAAGCGGAACAGATTATTCGCCCTGTTGCCACACAAACTACAAATGTTTTGCCTTTATCAGAAATAGTCAAAATTAAACGTGATGGCAATATGCGCTGGTTGGAAGTGCAAGCTTCACCTGAGCAAGTTTGGTCAAAAGTACGAGATTTTTGGTTAGACCAAGGTTTTTTACTAACACAAGAAAATCCACGTACAGGTATCATGGTAACAGAGTGGAAAGAAAATCGGGGAGATATTCCTCAAGATGGACTTCGCAAATATATTGGTGAAGCCTTAGATATTCTGTATTCATCATCAACCCGCGATAAGTTCCGAATACGTTTAGAGAGAAGGAAGGCAGAGATTACCGAAATTTATTTAATCCACCAAGGCGCAGAAGAAGTTAGCCAAGGTGATAATTTTGTGTGGCAAGGACGTCCTTCTAATCCCGATCTCGAAGCTGAAATGTTGACTAGATTAATGGTTTTTCTTGGAATTGAAGAAAAAAGAGCAAGAGTATTAATTGCTGAAGCTAAAGAAGCACCGACTGAACGAGCAACGCTGATTCGAGAAGGTGGCAAAATACAATTGACTATTCATGATGGATTTGAACAAACATGGCGACGTACGGGTTTAGCATTAGATCGAGTTGGCTTTGCGGTTGAAGATCGCAGTCGAGATGAAGGTGTTTATTTTGTACGGTATATTGATCCAGAAAAAAATTATGCCCCTGGTTTTTTTGCAAGTCTGTTCGGTAGTGATGAACCACCTGAGCAAGAGTATTTCATTCACTTGGTTGACATGGCAAACGAAACCCAAATTGAGGTGCTCAATCGACAAAAGCAAGTAACTCATAATTCTTCAGCCGAGAAAATATTAATTTTGTTACATGAACAACTGAAATAAACAAAACTATTTTCTTCAAATTTGGAGTCCAAATTATTAGTTTTAAGCCTAAAAAGTGGACTCCAAACAGTTGTTGCTATTATTGCTCAAAAAAAGATATACACTAAAAGTTGAAGCCAAAACTAGGAAAATTCTCCTAGTGGACGATAACAAAACACAAAACGCCCCTTATCAATATCTACTTGCAATGTACCACCACGGTTATTGGCATACTCAATATAACCAGGTGTTTCACAGTTAGTATTATGACACTCGTTGACATGAGAAGGAGATTCAAAATCTCTATTGCGGTCATACCAAGATAATAAGATGGCCTCACCATTGAGTAAAATATCAGCATTGGCATCTGCAAGTTGTTTAGCAGTACTAAAATCAGGTGCAATGCCTGTTAAAGATAAAATAGTTATTTTCATGTCACTTCCAAAGCCAAGTTAGGTTTCAAAATATTTTAGCTACTAATCAATTTAGGCACTGGTCAATCTAATCGTTGAACTAACGTGTCTGTTATTTAATACTAAACTGATTTAAAAATACACGCCAAGATTTAGCTTAATTGTAGAAGAAAGTAAACCTTGTTGCGATGGATAATAGTGCAAATGCCTTTGTTGCTCTCTAGCTTTCATACATCATTACTAGAAAGGTTATTGAGGTATGAGGTCCAGGTATAAATATTGTTCGCGCTGATTATGATGAGCTAAAGGTTCTTTGGACTGCGTAGCCCTAGTGAGTTATGTATAATTCAACATAAACTCAAACGAATTTTTATAAATAACTCAAAATTATGATAGAAGCTAGCCATGACACGTTTTCGTGACACAAACCGGGGATGAAATTCTCTAAAACTCGTTTACCTAAAAATGCGCGATTAGAACTAATTACATAGTAGAACTGGCTCAATTTCGTAACGTTTTTCAGGATAATGAATAGGTTTTGGAAGCATTGGGTATCATCGTTGAAAAGTGTGATGGTTATTTAGATTTATAGACCAATTGTTTTTATTTTCAAGTATACTGATATTGTATAAATTTGCCAAAAAGTTGATGGTTTAAATGAAGTGAAAACAAAAGTATCAGTTATTGATTTGTTTTGTGGAATAGGTGGATTTTCTTATGGATTAAGCCAATCTGGCTTGAATATTAAAGCAGGCTTTGATATTGACAGTTCATGCGAATATGCCTTTAAAGCCAACTGTCATTCAAAATTCCTTTGTAAAGATGTAAAGGAAATAAAAGGGGAGGAATTAAACGAACTCTATGCGAAAAATGACATTAAAGTATTGGTTGGATGCGCTCCTTGTCAACCATTTTCTTCATATACATTTAAGCACGACAAGCAAAAAGACTTACGTTGGCAATTACTCTATGACTTCTCAAGAATAATTAACGAAGTCGAACCTGATATTGTGTCAATGGAAAATGTACCCCAGCTTTTAAATTTCAAAAAAGCGCCTGTTTTTAAAGATTTTGTAGACAATCTTACAAATAATGGTTATTTTGTATGGGAAAAAATTGTGTATGCTCCCAATTATGGCATTCCCCAAAAAAGAAAAAGATTAGTACTTTTAGCATCAAAATTTGGAAATATATCGTTACTTTCATCAACTCATTCGCCAGAAAATTACCTAACAGTACGTGATGCAATTGGTCACTTAGAGCCTATTGAATCTGGAGAAACTTCTGTGCATGATTTTCTCCATAAAGCATCTAAGTTATCTGATAAAAATTTGCAAAGAATAAGACAATCAATACCTGGTGGTAGTTGGAAAAAGGATTGGGATGACAATTTAAAACTGGCTTGTCACAAAAGCAGTAAGGGGCAAACCTACGTTAGCATTTATGGACGAATGAAATGGGGTGAACCTTCACCGACAATGACAACTTTTTGTACGGGTATTGGTAATGGAAGATTTGGTCATCCGGAACAAGATAGAGCTATTTCATTAAGAGAAGCAGCTTTGTTACAAAGTTTTCCGATGAATTTTAAATTTGTAGAAAATCCAGAAGATTTCAGATTTGGAAATTTATCTAAACAAATTGGTAATGCTTTTCCTCCCAAACTGGGAAAAATAATTGGTCAAAGTATTATTAAACACGTTAAAAAGCATTTTACAAGAGCCTTTTCTTGATAACAATATTCCAATATAGGAGGTAACATTGATGACTTCTAAAAAAGTTCAGAAAACAATTATTACTGCTGATGCAAAACAGGCGGCAGAGAAAGAAATATTGAACGAACAAAAAATCGTAGATTATGACACGAGAGAATATCCAGTTGAAGTCATCGTTCAAAAATATATACAGGGTATTGAAGATGATGAAAATGAACTTTTTATTCCTAACTATCAAAGAGATTTTACTTGGAAGGAAAAGAGACAATCGAAATTCATTGAATCGGTTATGTTAGGTTTACCAATTCCTTATATTTTTACGGCTGATTGTGGTGAAAGAATTGAAATAGTTGATGGTTCGCAACGAATACGAACGTTGGCTGCTTTTTTAAATAATGAATTGACCTTAGAAAGTTTAGAAAAATTAAAGTCCTTAAATGGGTTTACTTATGGCGATTTAATTTTGTCTCGCCAACGGCGGTTCAATAGAAAGTCATTAAGAATGATTGAACTGACAGAAAAAGCAGATGCAGATGTCAGACGGGACATATTTGAGAGAATTAACACTGGCAGTGACATTCTAAAAGACATGGAAGTTAGAAAGGGAATTTTTGCCGGGCCATTTTATGACTTCGTTTCTGAATGTGCTAAGAATCAAAAGTTCTTAGCATTATGTCCAATCAGCAAAATACGTGCAGATAGAGAGGAGGCTGGAGAGCTGGTTTTGAGATTTTTTGCTTATTCAGAAAAATATCTCAAATTTGGGCATCGTGTGAACAAGTTTTTAGACGATTACACTAAGGAAAAAAAGGCTCATTTTGATAGTGATACACTTCGACAAAATTTTGAAAATATGTTGGACTTTGTTGAAAAGTATTTTCCTTATGGTTTTAAAAAATCAGAAAATGCAATCACCACACCAAGAGTGCGCTTTGAAGCACTGTCAGTAGGGGTAAATCTTGCTCTACAAAAAAAGCCTGATTTGGTTCCCCCTAAAATAGATTGGTTAGATTCTAAAGAATTTAAGATACATACCCGTTCTGATGCGAGTAATTCTCGTCCTAAAGTTAAAGCCAGAATCGAATTTGTTAGAGATAAATTGTTGGGTAATAAATAAACCATGTTCGATACTTTACAAGATTTCAATAGGCGGGTCGATGAAATTGAAGTCTATTTCAATTTTTTAGAGGACACAATCAGTGGCACAGAACTCCGCAATGAAAGAATGCCCCAATTATTCTACCCCGATATTGAAGAATACAAACCCATTGCACAAGAAATGACTAAGATATTAAAAGCCAATGGATTTTTACTGCTTTATAATCTTGCTGAATCTTCTATAAAAAAGGCGATTGAAGAAATCTATGTCGAATTAAACAACAGAAATGTGACTTATGAAGATATTCGGGAAGAACTAAAAAAAGTGGTGATTAAGAATTTCAAGGATCGTAACATAGATAATTTGTTACCAATGGTGACGAATATTTCAACAGATATTGTTTCAAAATGCTTTGATTTGGAAAAGATTATTTCTGGAAATCTTGATGCGAGAGAAATAAAAAAGATCGCAAAAAACTATGGTTTTTCATGCCAAACGAATTCACAGATAACAAAAGATGGAAAAGAATTATTAACGGTAAAGAATAAGAGAAATGATCTAGCGCATGGTGTATTTTCTTTTTGTGATTGTGGAAAAGATTGTACAATTGAAGAACTTTTAAAGATTAAAGAAGAGGTTATCCCTTATTTAAGAGAAATAATAGAAAATATTGAAACATACATTAATAACGAAACCTATTTAAATAATAGAGTTGTATCCCGTTAAAAATCAATCAATTAGCTAGATAAAAGTTCCATAGTCCGGCACATACTCCAATTATTTCATCATATAAATCAAT
>JADGDF010000069.1 GCA_016745055.1 Thiotrichaceae bacterium
CTCAAGCTAAGGCTATTCGCAAACGAGAACGCTGCGATGTCGATACCCTATTTACTGTTCATTTCAATGGTGACAAATTATAATGCGCTAGCTATAGGCTTTCGTTAGAAGATAATCAAGCTGATTATGGTGAACAACGGTTTATAACAATTGGTATGCTAAAAGAACGTGTTGTCGTAGTTGTACATACAGAACGCCATCACAAAATCAGAATTATCTCCATTAGAAAGGCGACAAAACATGAACAACGACACTACTTCTCTCAATTCTCAGACTGACTGGAGTCATATTGACAATATGACTGATGCTGAAATTGATTTTTCTGATTGCCCAGAAATAACACCTGACATGTTTGCAAAAGCAATTGTGCGAAAAGGCTTAAAACCTGTATCCAATAAAACGCAACTAACATTAAGATTAGATACAGATGTATTAAACTGGTTTAAAGCAGACGGGCATGGTTATCAAACACGCATTAACGCACTATTAAGAGCTTATATGGAAGCTCATAAAAGCTCATAACTTGTTTTTGTCTAGAATCAACTTGCGGGTCAAGGTTTGTAACCTTGGTCCGAACTTTTTGGTACTCGACTAGGTTATTGTGCAGGTTGCAAACCTGCACCCGCAAGAAATTCACTTCATTCTATTCCCAAAACAACTGCAATAGCTTATTATTAGTCCGTATAAAGTAGTAAGGTATCAGCCATCATCCTCAAATCATACCAAACTTACAGGTTGAAGTAGATGAACAAATTTATCAAAATTACATCATAACAAGTACCTCGCAAAAGCAACATATTAAGAAAGTAATTGAACAATTTTGGAAGTTATGAAATTTTTATTCCTAAAAGTAAAGGCTATGTTGATTGCTGCTATGGTTAAATTATTCCTTTAGTAATATTATTCTTGACCCAATATAAAACAAAATATAATACTCACTTTCTGATTGGACGATCTAATGAAACCACTATGGCTATTTTTAATCTTTAACCTGTTCATTACTAACGGTTATGCTGAGGAAAAAATTAATCCTGCGGATTTGTTTTTATCCCCCAATTCACAATCTGATTTGTTCAATTTTGATGAACAAATGCCAGTGCCTGGTTTTGAAGAGGAAACATTCTTACCCGCCGATCAAGCTTTTATTTTTTCTCTAAATACGGCTAATAATATTGAGATTACGGCCAGTTGGGTGATTGCTGAAGGCTATTATTTGTATCGGGATAAAATTAAATTCCGTTTGCTCAGTGAAGGCCAGTTAGGTGAAATTCAATTGCCACCGAGTAAAGATAAAGAAGACCCTGAGTATGGCACAGTCCAAGTTTATCAACAGCCTGTTTTGGATATTACTGTCCCCATCACAACCTCCGCAAAAACAATTACCATAGAAGTTAAATATCAAGGTTGTGCAGATGCGGGGTTATGTTATCCACCTGAAACAAAAACAGTCGATTTACGCTTAGGTGAGCCTACTTCAAATTCAGAAGTTTCTCCAAAAACTAACAGCATCGCCCCACTTTCAGAGCAAGATCAAATTACCCAAACGTTGATAAACCAGAACTTGGGTTATATTTTACTCGCCTTTTTTGGATTTGGATTTTTACTGGCTTTTACGCCTTGTGTTTTTCCCATGATTCCTATTTTGTCCAGTTTAATCGTTGGCCAAGGAGAGCAAGTCTCTACATTTAGAGCCTTTACCATGTCGCTAGTTTATGTGTTAGCAATGGCCTTTGCTTACGCAATTATCGGCGGGGTTGCGGGATTATTGGGAGAAAATTTACCTGCCATTTTACAAAATCCATGGGTGTTAAGTAGTTTTTCAATTGTATTTATTGCACTGGCATTTTCCATGTTTGGATTTTACGAATTGCAATTGCCCAGTAGTTTGCAAACCAAATTAACACAATTAAGCAGTCGACAACAAGGTGGCACCTTGATTGGCGTATTTATTATGGGATTGTTATCTGCATTAATTGTTGGTCCATGCGTTGCCCCACCTTTAGTTGGTGCATTCATTTATATCAGCCAAACACAAGATTGGTTATTGGGAGGTTTGGCCTTATTTACGATGGGCTTGGGTATGGGCGTACCATTAATTATCGTAGGCACTTCCATCGGACGTTGGCTGCCAAAATCAGGCGGTTGGATGGATAATGTTAAAAGTGTCTTTGGCGTTCTATTGCTTGCCTTAGCCATTTGGATGTTGGAGAGAATTTTACCCGCAACTGTCTCAGTTTTATTGTGGGCTAGCTTGCTGATTATTTCCTCAATTTATATGAATGTTTTAGATTCACTTGATCCTGGTGTGTCAGGTTGGCGCAAATTATGGAAAGGTCTAGGGATTATCTTTTTAGTTTATGGCATATTACTGATGATTGGTGTGGCAGGAGGTAGGAGTAATTTATTGCAACCCCTTGATTTTTCGACCTCAACTAGCGAATCAACACAACAAACATCAGTATTACCCTTTCAACAAATCAAAGGTGTCACAGGTTTAGAACAAGCACTATCTGTGGCTAAAGGACAACCTGTGATGTTTGATTTTTATGCAGATTGGTGCGTCTCTTGTAAAGAAATGGAACACTTTACTTTCAGTGACCCTCAAGTAAAGCAGTTATTATCTAAGATGGTGTTATTGCAAACAGATACCACAGCTCACGATGCTCAGGATAAAGCCTTGTACAAACATACGAGTGTCGTTGGGCCACCTTCCATCTTATTTTTTTCGAAAACAGGCGAAGAATTAAAGTCTTATCGTGTGGTGGGATTTATGTCAGCCGATAAATTTGCTGTTCACTTGCAACAAGTACTTAAAGCAACCGAATAACATGCCAACATTTAGCTTACCAGTCAGGGTATACTACGAAGACACGGATGCCGGTGGTGTGGTTTATCACACCAATTACCTAAAATTCATGGAACGCACCCGAACTGAATGGTTACGTCACTTGGGATTTGAACAAACGCAGCTAAAAACAGATTATAATTTACTTTTTGTGGTACACCAATTAAGCATTAACTATCACAAACCAGCTTTTTTAATGACCAACTACAAGTGAGTGCTTCACTGAACGATAAAATCACGAAAATTAGCTTGGTCTTTTCTCAAAAAATTTATCGGGATAATCAGCTTTTGTGTAGTGCTGAAGTGAAAGTGGTTTCAATCAATGCGCAAACCTTCCGCCCACAACCTGTTCCCAACACTATTTTACAAGCACTCTTATGAACCAACTATCACCATTCGAACTGATTTTAAATGCAAGTTTAATCGTTCAATTAGTCATGTTGTTACTACTTTTCATGTCTATTTTGTCGTGGTCATTAATTTTACGCAAAAGTCGTGGGCTTAATAAAGCACAACGTGTGGCTGAATTATTTGAAAATCATTTTTTGCAAAGTAAAGACTACAATGCGCTTTATAATCGCATTACTAATGGTAGGCGCTTGCCTGTGGGTCTTGAGAATATTTTTAGCACAGGCTTTCGTGAATTCGTCAAATTACGTAAGCAACAAGGTATAGCCCCTTGGGAAATTGTTGAAGGCGTTGAACGTGTGATGCAAGCTGCGCTACAGCGAGAGGAAGATAAATTAGACACGGATTTAACTACGCTAGCCACTATTGGGTCTGTAAGTCCTTACATTGGTTTATTTGGCACTGTTTGGGGCATTATGCATTCATTTCATGGCTTGAGTGGCATGCAACAAGTAACTTTAGCAATGGTCGCCCCAGGAATCTCAGAAGCGTTAATTGCAACTGCCATGGGCTTATTTGCCGCAATTCCTGCAGTCATAGCTTATAATAGTTATACCAATCATGTTGAGCATTTACTCACCCGATATGAAACTTTCCTTAAAGAATTTACCAGTACTTTACAGCGGCAAGCCTATCTTATGATGACAGCACAGTCTAATGCAAAAATTGCAGAGTGTGTAGAAACAAGAAAATGATGTGTTATAAAATATGAAGTATTATAATGACTCAGTTCATAGATTATTTTGAAGAATATACATCTTCTTAGCCAATGTTGATGATACCCAAAAGAGGAATGCGTAATCAATGGCATATACAGTTCGCACTCAACCCCATGACTACCAATTTACCGTAGAAGATGGACAAACTATTTTAGATGCTGCTTTAAAGCAAAGTATATTGTTACCTTATGGCTGTCGAAGTGGCAACTGTGGGGTATGTAAAAGCCAACTTGTGGATGGAAAAGTATTTTATGAGACTCCACCTGGTGTTGAAATGGGTGTCAATGAAGTTTTACTGTGTAAAGCACAGGCTGCCAGTGATTTAGTGGTTAAAGCGGAAGTCAACGCCGATTCCAAAGAAATAGAAATTAAGCAAATGCCTTGTCGTATTGAGAAAAAGCAAATGCTCTGTCATGATGTGATGCAACTTTTTCTGAAAGTCCCTGATAATGAAAAATTAGTATTTTATGCGGGTCAATTTATTGATTTCATGCTGGAAGGTGGTAAGAGACGCAGCTATTCACTGGCAAGTGCACCAGATAATAATAATTTAATTGAACTGCATTTTCGCTATGTTGAAGGTGGTCGTTTTTCTAATTATATTTTTAATGAAGCAAAAGAAAAAGATATTTTGCGGATTGAAGGACCTTTTGGTCGCTTTGCGCTGAATAAAGACAGTGAATCACCTATTATTTTTGTTGCTGGTGGCACAGGTTTTGCGCCAATAAAAAGTGTGATTGAAGACATGTTGGCTAACCAAATTCTGCGTCCAATCTATTTGTATTGGGGTGTTCGTGCTAAAGAAGATTTATATATGGATGATCTGGCGAAGCGTTGGGCCGAACAATATCAGCATATTCAATATATTCCTGTGCTATCTGCTGTTAAACCAGAAGATAACTGGCAAGGTCGTGTTGGTTTTGTTCACGAAGCGGTTGGAGAAGATTTTGCTGATTTGTCAGGCTACGAAATTTACGCAGCGGGGCCTCCAATCATGATTGATGCAGCACGTCAGCCTTTTTCTGACAAAAACTTGCCTGAAGATCACTTTTTCTGTGATGCATTTGAATATAATACAGTAATAAGCAGTTAGCATTCAGGAGTCAGTATACAAAGCTTGTGAAAATAGGTGTATATATATTTTTTTTACTGGGCAATTTCACTATTCTAAATTCTGACTCCTAAATTTGTATTCTAAAACACCATGCTAAAACCATTTTTCTCTCCTCAACGTTACTTTCAAAAGCGTCAAGAAGTTATCAGTCCTTTAACAAATAAAAAAGGGCCAAAAGAGTGGATCATCGCAAGAAGTTTATGCCACTATCGTTTATTTTCGTTAATTGATATTCCATCAGCCCGTCGTGAAAGTGTGCTCCAGCTAAAAATAAAGCAATGGAGTCCTTTTGCTAACTATGGTACTTACATTGCCTGGTACCGAGAACAAGCGGCTGTTTGGCTATGGAATAAAAACCAGCAACAAGCCGCCTTTGAAGAAATTAATGTAAAAAAGGCGACGGTATTCCCAGAGTCAGTATTATATGCTCGCCCTCAAACAAAGGGTGTACGCCTACTTGTCTGCGTTGAAGGCGTTGAAGGCCAAGTATGGCGTGACAATCGTTTAGAAGGTAGCCGTTGGTGGACTAAAATACCTAATTCTAGAGAATGGGTTACCTTTCAACGTGCCTATAGTCTTGCGCCTGATGTAATTGTACCTGAAATCATTGAATCAGATTTATTGGCAAAGCCTTGGATAAAACCACGAGGTATGATTGGCCAACTAGGTGTTCAACAAGAAAAATTGTGGGTAATCTTAGGATTAGTTGCTTTTGTTACAATAATAGCTTGGCAAGGCACGGCAATTTCACAATGGAAACAAGCCACTCAACAAATTCAAGCAAAAATTGATACATTGACAGAAGATATCCATCCTATCCTCACCGCACGTAATCAAGCAATTAAAACAAAACAACTCAGCGAACAATTGTTTGCTTTAATGACAAATCCTTCGCAGCTTGCGTTAGTCACTCGAGTGATTGAAAAACTACCTAAAAATGATGCAAAATTAGTTGAATGGTCTTATCGGGTAGAAGAACTTCGTTTTGCAGTAGAATCAACCCAGTTGGACCCTATTTTTTATGTGCAAACATTTCGAGCAGACCCTTTGTTTCAGGAAGTTGAAGCAAAAACAGGCAGTGGAAGAAGGGCTAAGTATATGTATGTGAGCTTAAAAATAGCTCAACCCAAATCGTAAACTTTTGCTGTCAATTTAAAACCCTTGAATATTTAGTGAACCACACAAATATAGTTCATTTATCCCAAGATTTGGAATTAAACCTATGCGCTTTTCCCATATTTTACTTATTTTGATGATTGTCGTTCCCATTCTCGAAATTTTCCTATTTATGATTATGGGCGAAGCTATTGGAATTTGGTTGACTTTGTTATTAATCATAGTAACTGCAGTCGTGGGTTCCTACTTATTGCGCACTCAAGGCACGAGTATTATTTATAATTTACAAACTTCTATAGAACAAGGTATACCTCCGACAGTATCACTGCTAGAAGGCGTATTACTTATTTTTGGTGGTGCATTATTACTTACACCTGGTTTTTTTACTGATGTGGTGGGATTTTTATGTGCATTACCTCACTCCCGACCCTATTTAGCCCATTTATTAGCTCACTACGTATTTACCGGCCAAAATACAGCATTTAAGACCTCCCAGTCCAAGCATGCTAATAAACAACACTCTACCACCATTGAAGGGAACTATCGTCGGGAAGATGACTAAGTAAATTCTTTTATATTCATAAAGTTATGGATTCTATCTGTTTACAACTTTAAACGTATAATCCATGCTGTATTCTCTATCTACTACATTTTTTTATGTTTTATCCCCTTCCCCCCTTGTTTTTTTATAAACAGTCTACACCATAGAAATATGGATTTTAACCTTACTGGTAAGGACACTTTAAAACTTTTCATATGTTCACACATATTAAAGAGGATATTCGTTGCGTATTTGAGCGCGATCCTGCTGCACGCAGTACCTTTGAAATACTAACGACCTACCCAGGCGTTCACGCCATTATTATTCACCGTCTCAATCATCGTTTATGGAAAGCTGGCTGGAAATGGTTAGCCCGTATGCTATCTGCGTTTGCGCGTTGGTTTACTGGCGTTGAAATCCACCCAGGCGCTGAAATAGGAAGACGCTTTTTTATTGATCACGGCATGGGCATTGTGATTGGTGAAACGACAATCATTGGTAACGATTGTACGCTTTATCATGGCGTGACTTTGGGAGGAACAACTTGGCAAAAAGGAAAACGTCATCCTACTTTAGAAAACGATGTTGTGGTTGGTGCAGGTGCAAAAGTGCTTGGTCCAATTATTATAAGCAATGGTGCACGTATTGGTTCTAATGCAGTAGTGATTAAACCTGTGCCAGAAGGTGCTACTGTTGTTGGCATACCTGCAAGAATCGTGGGGATTGATAAAAATTACAAAAAATACCATCAGCAAGCCGTGCATCAGAAAATTTTTGATGCGTATGGTATACCCCAAGATATTGCAGATATTGACCCTATTCAACATGCAATTGACCACATGCTGGACGATATAGACGCAATGGATCAAAAAATTCAAGCTATTTGTGTAACATTAAAACAAATGGAAAAACATGAATTATTACCCCCAGAACTTGATTCCTGTCAAACCCGCCCACAAATCAATTTAAAGTCCATGAAGTAATTGAGTTTACTGAATAATAAAACTTTTTTGAGGATTTTGTACAAAGAATAATTTTGCTGTTTTAAATGTTCTTTAACTTTTAGCATTAGAAAAAGCGTAAAGAATTTAGAAGTCAACAACTTATGTTTTTAGTGCAAAATACTCGTTTCAATAAAAATACTTGACTATTTTTGTAAGATATGTGATGCTTTTATAATTGAGTTTAAAAAGCTCAGGAGGATATAAAAATGAGATTGACAACAAAAGGTAGATATGCCGTCACTGCGATGTTAGACCTAACGATTAATCGCGATCAAGGCCCTATCACTTTAGCTGACATTTCACAACGCCAAGGGATTTCTTTATCCTATTTGGAGCAACTGTTTGCCAAATTGCGCAGGAATGGTTTGGTTGACAGTGCTCGTGGTCCTGGTGGTGGTTATAAACTGAGCCGTCCAGCAGACAAAATTGCTGTGGGTGATGTGATTGCTGCTGTAGACGAACATGTTGATGCAACACGTTGTAAAGGCATGAAAAACTGTAAGGAGGAAGGGTGTTTATCTCATGATTTGTGGAATGATTTGAGCAAGCAAATTAGAGATTTCCTCCAAGAAATATCTCTTGCGGAAGTTGTATCAAAACGTGCTCATGAAGTATCTAAAATTGTTTCTGTGCGCAATAAAGAAAAGAAAGGAACTGCTCGTCGCGGGAGTGATAAAGCCCAAGGTAGAGCTGCACAGCGTTAACCATTTTTTGTGCTGATTTTTCTCTTCCCACGCATTATTGCGTGGGTAAGTAACCAAAGAATACGTTACAAAGTGCATTATCATTAAGTTGTTTAAGTAAAAAATACAATGAAATAATAAAGGATAAATTTATGGATATGCCTATTTATTTTGATTATTCTGCAACAACGCCCGTTGATCCCCGCGTTGCGGAACAAATGATAAATTATTTAACGCCGGAAGGTAAATTTGGCAATCCAGCCTCCCGCTCTCATCAATTTGGTTGGGATGCTGAAAAAGCTGTAGAAGAAGCTCGTCAACACGTCGCCGACTTAATTAATGCTAATGTCAAAGAAATTATTTGGACATCGGGTGCCACTGAATCAAATAATTTAGCAATTAAAGGTATTGCCCAATTTTACCAAAAAAAGGGCAAACATATTATTACCAGCAAAATAGAACATAAAGCCATTTTAGATACTTGCCGTCATTTAGAAAAATCAGGATTTGAAATTACTTATTTAGACCCCGAACCTAATGGGTTAACCGATTTAGAAAAAATTAAAGCAACCCTTCGTCCCGATACAATTTTAGTGAGTATTATGCATGTCAATAATGAAATCGGCGTCATTAATGATATTGCTGCCATAGGCAAAATAACACGAGAAAATAATATATTCTTCCATGTTGATGCTGCGCAAAGTGCGGGTAAAGTACCCATTGATTTACAAATATTAAACGTGGATTTAATGTCATTTTCAGGACATAAAATTTACGGCCCCAAAGGGATTGGCGCACTATATGTTCGGCGTAAACCCAGAGTTCGTTTAGAAGCTCAAATTCACGGTGGCGGTCATGAAAGAGGTTTACGTTCTGGCACCTTACCTACTCATCAGATTGTTGGTATGGGTGAAGCATTTCGGATTGCCAAAACTGACATGGCGGCGGAAGGTGAAAGAATTCGGATGTTGCGTGACCGCTTGTGGAATAGTTTGAAGGATATTGAAGAAGTTTACCTCAATGGCGATTTGGAGCAACGCATTGCTGGTAATTTGAATATCAGTTTCAATTTTGTAGAAGGTGAATCGCTGATGATGGGGCTGAAAGATTTAGCTGTTTCTTCCGGATCAGCCTGTACTTCTGCGACTTTAGAACCTTCTTATGTATTACGCGCTTTGGGTCGAAGTGACGAATTAGCTCACAGTTCTATTCGCTTTACTTTAGGCCGTTTTTCTACCATGGAAGAAGTAGAACATGCCATCCCCCTCATTCGTCAACAAATTGAAAAATTGCGGGAACTTTCTCCTTTGTGGGATATGTATAAAGGCGGAATTGATTTAAATTCTGTTCAGTGGAATGCGCATTAAAGGCAGCATGTAGAAATCAGAATACAGGAATACAAGGTTTATCTTGCCTTACACAAAATAAGTTTTGTACGCCAGTTTAGTCTCTAACCTCCTGAAATTAAATCTAAAGAGGAAAAAATAATGGCCTACTCAGATAAAGTACTTGATCACTATAATGAACCCCGTAATGTTGGCACTTTAGACACAGAAGACCAAAATGTTGGCATCGGTATGGTCGGAGCACCCGCTTGTGGCGATGTCATGCGCTTAATGATAAAAGTCAATGATGAAGGCGTGATTGAAGACGCGAAATTCAAGACATATGGATGTTTAGTAAGCAATTCGCAAATTGCAACGCCGGCAGGTTATCAAAATGTAAGTGACCTTAATGCGGGTGACGGAGTGTGGGCATGGAATGGTCAAAAAATAGTTGTAAATACTATAAAAAAAGTACGTATTTCAGAAGTCCACTACACCGATTTAATCAGACTGAAAGTCGATAAAGGTGGAAAAAGAAAAACAGATAACACTGCTGATACTACCATTATTTGTACAAAAAATCATGTTTGGTGGGCTGCAGATAACCGTCCAATTGAAGCAAAAGACTTAAAAACAGGCATGGAATTATTACACATGACTGAAAGTGAACTACGTAGCTTAAGAAATGTGGGCAAACAAACCTGGATGCGTGAACTTGCTTCTGAAACCATGCGAAAAACCAATGCAGAAGGTAAAATTGATCGGACAAAGATGCCTCAACATCAAAAAGGGTATCAAGCAAAAAATTTAGCCGCCAGAAAACTTAACTCCTCCAAAGCCTCCAAGAAATTTTGGTCTGATCCAAATTACGTCAAAAAGTGGCAAAAAGGCATGGAAGGTGCTTCAAACATCCGTCCAACCAGTATTGAGCAAGATTTTATTAATCTTTTCAGTAAAAATGATGTTGATGCGCGTTATGTGGGAAATGGCAACTTTTGGGTAAATACACCAGAAGGAAGCCACTTAAATCCTGATTTCAAGGTAAATGGCCAAAGAAAAGTCATTGAGGTTTATACTCGTTCTTTACCTGGTTTTATGATGAATCGTGAATCACCTGATTGGATCATTAAGCGCAAACAGCAATTTGCTAAAGCCAATTTTGACTGCATGTTCATTGAAAAATCAGAATTGAGCCAATGTATGTCTGAAGTGCAACGTTTCATCCATAACGGCATTAAAATAACTTCTGTCAGTCCTATTGCTGATAAGCGCCAATTGCGTGGTTTAGAAAGGGAAGGTGACATGGTTAAAGTGTATGATATTCAACTTCATGAAGGCGCGAATATTTACTTTGTTGACAGAGTTATGTCTCATAATTGCGGCTCTGCAATTGCTTCTAGCTCATTATTAACTGAATGGGTAAAAGGTAAAACCCTGGAGGAAGCTACCCAAATTAAAAATACTGAAATTGCTGAAGAACTTGCATTACCACCTGTAAAAATCCATTGCAGCGTATTAGCTGAAAGTGCAGTTAAATCAGCTATTGAAGATTATCAAAGTAAACAGAATAAAGAAAAGGCCTAATTTAATTGTGTTTCCACTCTGCGTAGGAACAAATTTGTAACTGGTACCTAAACGTTACGGAAGGGATTCAACTCCCGTCCAGCTTAGACGTAAATTATTTTATTCCCACATTTTAACGTGGAAACAAGAAAAATTGATAGTTCTTCAAGAACTTGCTAAGGAATAGGAATTAAATAACTTCCATAAGTTTTCAATCAGACCTGGCAGGTTTTTAAAACCTGCCAGGTCTTGTTTCGAGTATTATTGAATTTTCATTCCTAAGTTTATTTTTTCACTACTTCCACTTATCATTATTAAATTTCCATGCACCCACTTTCCATTTTTGGTACAAGCTCTGATGCTGGCAAAACAACGCTTGTTATGGCTTTGTGCCGATTATTTACCCAAAAAGGTTACAAAGTTGCACCTTTTAAAGCGCAAAATGTCTCTAACAATGCCGCTGTGGCTGAAGATAATCTTGAAATTTCCCGTGCCCAATTTTTTCAGGCAGAAGCCGCTCGCATTCCACCGACTTATCATCTCAATCCCATTTTATTAAAACCTCAAGGCAATGGCATTATCCAGCTTATTTTAAACGGACAAGTTTTTAAAACAACGGATGTGGCCACTTATTATCAAGAGTTAGACAATCTAAAACAACATGTTAAAACGGCATTTGAATATCTAGCGAGTTTTCATGATATTGTAATTGCAGAAGGTGCAGGTTCGCCTGTTGAATTGAATTTACTACATAAAGATTTATCAAATACTTATATTGCCAAAACCTTTAATTCTAAAATTGTATTAGTGGCAGATATTGAAAAAGGCGGTGTGTTTGCTTCAATTTATGGCACGGCTGCTTTGTTAGATGAACAATTGCGCAATAATCTTGTTGGTGTGGTAATTAATAAATTTCGTGGTGATATGCGCTTTTTTGACGAAGGACGCAAAATCATTGAAAAACAGTTTTCACTTCCAGTACTGGGTGTATTGCCCTATTTACCATTTAACATTCACATGGAAGATTCGTTATCTTTAAAAAACTACCAACAAAATATAGCCCATGAAAAATTATTTATTGGCGTGATAGCTTACCCAGGCATGAGTAATTATGACGATTTAGACCCTTTAATTGCTGACAGTGAAGTTCGCGTAGAAATTATTCAAAAATATCAATCTTTGGCTAATTTTGACGCTTTATTATTGTTAGGCACAAAAACAACGATCCAAGATTTAAAGTGGTTGAAAAATAATGGGTTATTTAAAGAAATTTTACAGTTTAAAAAGCAGATTTTTGGCATTTGTGGTGGGTATCAAATGCTATTCAATGTTTTAAAAGACCCTGATGCAATTGAATATCCACATCCTATTGAAGAAACTGGATTGGGATTAATTGATGATAACATCCAATTTTATCCAAAAAAAATATTGACTCGAACCCAATATCAAGCCTTTGGTTTAACTGTGACAGGTTACGAAACGCATATGGCTCAGACAGCAAAATATCCCTTATTTTATGAAGAGGAGAAAGTTGCTGGTACGCATATTCACGGCATTTTTGAAAATGATGAATTTCGTAATACCTGGTGCCGAAAAATCAATTCTGACTACCAAGGTTATGCTTACCAAGACTACCGTGAACACCAAATTCAAACCTTCGTTAATCACGTCGCCACTCATATTAATTACGAAAAAATTTTAGCAGCACTTTAAAAGCGCTTTTCACAATATCTCAATTCTTTTGTGACACAGACCAATATCAGTATAATATAGTTAATAAATAGCTAAATTATTTCTAAACATGAAAAACTTAAAAATTGATATTGGTTGCGCTGGTAGAAAAAAACCAGATTTTTTAGGCGTTGATATCGTTGCATCGCCTGATATTGAACACGTCATCACTCCAGAAACATTGACTTTACCCTTTCTAGATCAAAGTGTTGCTTATATTCATGCTGCACACTTCCTTTCCAGAATACCTAATCATCGTTGGGATATTTTTTTTAAAGAAATCAGTCGCGTGGCGCAAGATAAAGCAGTGATAGAAATTTGGCAACCTCATGTATTCAGTAATGCCGCATTTCTTTCAAGCCAACGCTCACAGCCCAACGAAGATCAGTACTTACACATGTGTGTTTGGTTTGCTGATGTATGGCGCCAAGCTCTGCAAGCACAGTGGTTATTACAAGAAATTTGTTATATTGTGGATTCAACAACATTAATCCAATTACATCAACAAAATATTGAACTAGATTTCGCGTTGAAATATTACAAGGAAGTGATTAGAGAATTTGGGGTCTATATAGAAGTCCGGCACGATGAAGGTGACCTCCCCATTTACCCTCACAAAACATTTGCTTTGGAACGCATTAGTGCTCATTATCTTGTTAAAAATACAGTTTCAGAAGTCGATGGTGCCTTATTGCAAACAGCCATCAGTGCTTTTTCATCAGGTGAAATTGCTCATTCAGGCTTAAATATCCCAAATCCACCCACTTTGCCACATCGTTTGGAAGGCTACGAATTATTGCAAGGTAATGGACTAGAAATTGGGGCTTTACATGAACCTGCACAAATTCCTGAACATTGTACTATTGAATATTGCGATGCCAATACCAAACAAACATTGCAGCGTAATTTTCCAGAGCTTGCTGCAAAAACTTTAGTAGAGGTTGATCACATCTGTGATTTAGATAAGCAAGGCTTATCTATTTTTCCTAATGAACAATATGATTTTGTGATTTTCAATCATGTTGTTGAACATGTTGCTAATCCAATACACGCCATTGCCGAAATTTACCGTGTGACTAAACAGCAAGGCTTAATCGTCCTTTCAGCCCCAGATAAACAATTTACTTACGATAAACCGCGTGAATTAACCCCCTTTGAACATTTGTGGGAAGAATATCTGCAAAACACGACTGAAATAACTGACGAACATTACCTTGATTTTATTGAAAAAGTATGTCCTGACTTTATGGAATTACCCTCTGAAGAATTCCAACAAAAATTAAAAAATGTGCGGAAACGGCGGGAACATGTACATGTATGGACGGCTGAAAGCTTTAAGGCTTTTTTATTGAAAATGTTTGAATTACTTGATTTAAAAGCGAATTGTGTGTTTGAACATTCAAGTCAAAAAAATAGATTTGAATATTTTTCAGTTTGGAAAAAAGAGGGATGAGCAAAATCTGCGAATTTGGTGGAAATATTGGATTTTAGGTAGAATTATCCAAAAAAATCCACAGTAAATAATATTGAGAATTATTTGCATTTAAATATTACTCCGGTATAAAATGATAATCATTATTATTTAAGACTAGGTTGAGGAATATTTATGTGCCAACATAATGAAATTGTCGTCTCTCCACTACGCACAGCTTTGCGAGCTATGAGTTTAGTGACTGGACAAGTAACGGATTCATTGCTAGAAAAATTACCTGTCAAAAATACTAAGCCAAAGTCAAGAAAACTTTGGGAAATGGAAATAAGGTACCATTGCCCTATTATTGGTACCTGCTTGAGTGTCTCTGAGTTACGCAAAATTGGCCGTCAAGCAAAGTTAGTTGTAAATGGCAGAACTGATTATGAGTTACATAACTGGTTTGTTGCAGAAGCCGAGCAAGCTAACCATTTAACACGTAAAGTACAAAAATACCTGGACAAGAAATACAGCCGCCACATTAAGCAATTTAGCCACGCAAAAAATGAAGCACAGTTATTAAGTCTTTGGGATGAGGCGTGTCAACATGGGGAAGTTTCAGGCGCTTTTTGGGCATTAATGACGCATCCCTTAATAAATGAAAATGTGCAACATACTGCTTATTCTCAAATACATATGTTGTCGCATCAAGTTGGCTCATTACAAAGAGCAGATTTGCGTAAATTACATCAGTTAGAGCAGAAAAACGCTGAGTTACAAGCGCAATTAACGCAAACACGTCAACGGCTATTAAAACGGGATCAAAAAATTCAGACTTTACAGCAAAAATTAGAGCAAACTCAGCAAAAAAACGTCTTGCCAACAACAATGCTGGTGGACGTTGAAAAAACAGAGACACTGCAACAGCAACTACGTCATTACGAAAAAGACATTGGTTATTTACAATTAAATTCGGAAAAATTGAAAAAACAGGCAATGACACAAAATCAGCATCTTGCTGAACTTCAACAGCAACTTGTTCAAGAGCAAAAAGATAAAAAAACAATTGAAAAACAATTAGAGCAAGTGTTAGCTTCAAATTGTACAAACTATCCACCAGAAGACGATAAAACTCGGACTTGGTGTACACAACAGCATTTACAAGGGCACTGTATTTTGTACGTGGGTGGACGCGATAAATTGAAATCTCATTTTCGTCACTTAGTGGAAAGTTATGGAGGGAGTTTTTTACATCATGATGGAGGATTACATGGTAAAGATCATGAGTTGCATCAGGTTTTATCTAAAGCAGATACAGTATTTTGCCCCTTAGACTGTATCAGTCATAATGCTTGCCAAACGGTGAAAAAATTTTGTAAAAAGTATGATAAATCAGTAGTATTATTACGTACAGAAAGTTTGTCAGCATTTTCTCGTGGTTTACAAGATACTTTCATCAATGAGCCAAACTTCAGTACTTAAATGCATAAATAAAGAGCTAAAAAATTCATGCGTTAAAAATCAGTATATTACCGCTATGATGAATTTTGATATGTGTTAAGTACTTTATTTTCAAAGGTATTTTTACAAAGGCTATTGAATATCTGTTTCAATGTGAACTATCAAAAGGTACCTTAAAAATAATCTTAATGCCTGGTGAAGCATCTTTTAAGTAGAAGGAACCATTTAAGGATTCTGCACGCTCTCTAATACCAATTAAACCCAACCCATGATGCTGTTTATCTAAATCCATACCTATACCATTGTCTTCTATTTGTAAAACAAGATAATTTTCGTCTGAGCCTTCATAGCTAAGGTTAATTTTTATCCAAGTTGCTTGTGCATGTTTTGTGATATTCGTTAAACATTCTTGTACAACACGATAAATGTAAATATTAACAATATCATCTTCTACCAAAATTCCAGGAGAAATGGTTAGGTGACATTTGATGTTTGAATGACGTTTTTGCCAATCTTTCACAATTTCTTCTAACGCATCTGTTAAACCAAATTCATCTAATACAGGTGGACGTAAACGCCATACCATACTGCGCATGACATCATGCATACGGTTAGATAAAGATAATATTTCTTCTGCACTAATTCGTCGTTGATCGGTCATATTAGTAGTTAAAGCACTGATAATACTGGCTTCTGCTTGAATAGCAGACAAGTGCTGGCTAAATTCATCATGTAATTCTCGCGCTAAATGTCTGCGTTCTTCTTCTTGGATAGATAATGATTCTCGAATCAGTTGACGATTTTCTGCCAATAATTTGACTGCTTTTTGTTCAGCTTGTTGGCGCTTAGTCATATCCAAGGCTATGACAAAACAGACGGGCGGATCATCTATGGGTGATAATTGCAAACGAATTTCTACAGGATAGCTAGAACCATCTTTGCGACGATGTCGTGTTTCTAAAATTTGTTCGTTTATTTCCTTTTTCAATAAAGGAATTAAAACAGAAAGTAAGTGTTTTTCTTCACAAATATCTTGAATAGTCAATTTTTGCAATTCTTCAATTTCGTACCCTAGACTTTTCCTGGCACCACGATTAGTTTGAATAATTTGCAATGTATTTAAATCAAACAAATAAATTTCATTAAATGAATGATCTAGCACGCGTCCAAATCGTTGTTCAAACTGTTTTGCTTCTGCCAAGTTTTGCAGCATAAATTTAATAGCTTTGGACAAATCCGTAATTTCATCTTGGGCTTCAATGGTAATTGCATTTTCTGCCAACTTTTCTCCTGTTTGTATGCATTGAACTTCTAATTCTAGCCTGATTAAACGTGCTAAAATCAGCTTATCAAGTGCCCACAGTAATAGTTTACCAATAATTAATATAGCAATGAAAAGCATGGTCGAAAAATAGTAGAGACTCGTTTTTCCTTGTGCATAAATGGAACGATTTTGTTTAGTTTGAACAATTAAACTGTGTTTACCAAAGGTATCATGGAATAAGGTATAACCCACAAGCACATTGTCATCTGCATTTTTAAAAAAAACATGAGGATGATGATTTTTGGTAGCAAGATGTTGATAAGCTTCTGCAAAATCTGGAGGTAATGCTTGATCCGTGCGCCAAAATGCTAAATTTGATTGGCTAAGTTTTGCAATATTCTGTGTTAATTCAGAGGTTAGGAAACGTCCAAAAAGAAGTGTTCCTCTCGCAGGTCCTTGATTATTGCTATTTAAAATGGGTCGTACTGAAAAGAGTAGAGGCATATCATCTAACATTAGAATGCCTGTTTTCTTTTCATTGTGTTGCTTAGTGTAAGTAAATTGCTTTCGACCAATTATTTTGACTAGGGTAGGCGGAACAGGAATACTTTTTGAGGCTTCTAAATCGTAGGCTTTACTAAATACAATGTCGTCTTTTAGGTTAATATAAATAATGATATTTAAAGCTAAGCTATTAAATGTGCCAGCAACCAAGTTTGAAGTAACATATTCTTCATTCTTAGCAGGTTCGGCTATATATTCATAGGTATCATCCCAAGAAGACCAATCAAACACAATATCATCCACCTGGCTAATTTGTAATTCAACCATTGAACGTATTCTAGCAAGCTGGGCATGTACCGATTTCTCTTCTAATTCTACGAATCCGCTTAGCAACACAGTTGAAGAAACGTAAAACATAAAGCCTAAAAATATAAGCAGCGTTATTATAATAATAATTAAGGTTTTCTTACGTAAAAACATGCTTAGCTTTCTTTAGTAAACAATGCCATTGACTCTACATGAGCTGTATGCGGAAACATATCCATAATACCTGCTTTGGCTAAATGAAATCCTTTTTGATGTACCAATACTTCTGCATCTCTTGCTAAAGTGGCGGGATTGCAAGACACATAAACCAAACGTTTTACCGTATCGAAAGTAAGCTGTTGGATAATCTCTAATGCCCCACTACGCGGTGGATCAAGTAATATTTTATTATAAGCTTGTGATAACCAAGGATAATCAAGCGCAGTTTCTGTTAAATTGGCAACGTGGTATTCAATATTATCAATACCTTGTTGATGTGCATTTTGTTGGGCGCGTTCCAATAATTGGGCATTTCCTTCTACACCAACAACACGCTGTGCTCGCTTTGCCAAAGGCAAAGTAAAATTACCTAAACCACAAAATAAGTCTAGTACACAGTCAGAAGCTTGTAAATTCAACCAATCTAGTGCTTGTGGCACCATTTTTTGGTTAACGCTAGGATTTACTTGCGTAAAATCATGAGCTGCAAATTGAAACGATACCTCTTCTGTGGGTAAATGGTAAGTCAAGCTATCAAGGGGTAAATTTTCTGGATACAAAGGAATAACGCTATCAATACCCTTAGGTTGCAAATAAAAATAAGCCTTCATTTGTTGAGCAAGTTCACAAAGTTTTTCTTGATCTGAGGCTTCAAGCGGGATCAAATTACGAAAAACTAAAGCAGCTTTATTTTTGCCTATTGCTACTTCAATTTGGGCGATTTTATCTTTTGCAATCAACTGCGTTAAAGTAGTACGTAATTCAGTAATTTTTTGGCCAACTGTTGGATGCAACACAGGACATTGGGTAATATCAGCAAGAAAATTACTTCTTTGTTCCCGAAATCCAACAAGGACTGATTGTTTCTTGGTCACATATTTTACCCCTAAACGCGCTTTGTGACGGTATGCCCAGATGTCTCCTTGTAAAGGTGGAACCACTTGTTCAGGCGTGACTTTACCAATGTGGGTAAATTGTTCTAACAAAGCGGTTTGTTTTAAGCGTAGCTGTGCCTCTGGCGCAATATGCTGTGCACTACATCCGCCACAAATGCCAAAATGTGGACACACAGGTATGATTCTTTCTGGGGAAGCTTGCAAAATTTCGGTAGTTACACCTTCATCGAAACTGCGTTGTTGAGCGGTATAACAAAATTTTACGGTTTCTTGAGGTAAAGCGCCTATGACAAAAGTTGTTTTGCCTTCAATATGTGTAATACCTTTACCATCATGAGATAATTTTTCAATTGTTGCCGTGACAGGCGTTGTGGGTAGTTTTTTTTTACGATGTCGAGACATAAAGTGTTCAGAGTGGGAATTTGAATGGGAAAAAATGATAACTATTTTTACTTTGTACCATTTTAAAGTCAAGTAGGTCTAAAAGTCAGTATAGCATGGTAAAACGAGGTTAAACTTATTGTTCAATGCTGCACGACTTTTTGTGTCGACTTAATTGTTAGGATTTTGTTGTATTTGAATTTTGAGTCAACTCATTTCTCAAAAAAGTTTTTAAATGCAGGATCGAAATCGAACACACACTTAGGCCATGTTACAAGTTCTCCACCTCCCCTCCATCCATTTATTCGAGCAACTTCTGCTAATGGTTCATAAATTTGATTCCAGGGATGTGGATAACAAAAAGGCGTTGTCCCCCCCAGCCTTGTGAATGAACCATCAATACTATAAAAAGAACAAAACTTACTAAATAGTATGTTACAGCTATAATGAAAAACGTACCGACTCTCTTAGCTATCTCGCTCTTTTGCATTCGCTTCCATTCAGTGTTTTTGATATAAAAATCCAAGGCTGATCAGAAAAATTGGTAACATAGCATAAAGCAAATATGCTACAAAGGTAGTCAGTAGTATTTTGTTTTTCATCTATTCAATTATTCCATGTGTAATAAGTCTAGCAGCGGAATCCTAGAACATTTTGTTATATCCTAACTCTCAAACAGAGTTTAACCAATTTTCTTGTGCTTCAGTATCAGGCACTTGTATACCACGAGTTTTTGATATAAGCGCAATAGCTTCTTTAGCACTCATACCTGATTTAATTAAAATTGTACCTGCAATAATACCAGTACGACCAATGCCTGCTCTACAATGAATAGCAATATGTTTACCCGCGCATATTTCAGAGTATAGAGTCTCTGCTAGAGTAATAGAATAGCTTGTTCTGTGTTTGGTAAACTTCTATCTGGTATTGGGAATGAAGCATATTCAATAGAATTTTTGTTACATAGCGCTTCCTCAGAAGCTAAACCAACTTCTTGTTGTTCAAAGTTTTCAAGAAGGCAAACTATCTTATCTATTCCAAGCCGAGCAAAACCTATGAATTCATCTTCAATCCATTCACCAGACACGGGTTTAGCCATAACGGATAGCATGCTCTTTTCAATTTCTTTTACTTTATATATAGTTGGTAACATAATTACCTAAAGTGCATAATAATACAGCTTAACGAAATCATTCGCACTTGGCTTTTCAAAGTTGGCTACTTCCACACAATTTTTAATGGAATGCTTGGAAATCCTGAAAAATGAGTGGTAAAGCAGGAATAATTTCACCAGTTCTAACAATTAATCCTAAATAAATGTGGGAACGAGGAAATATTTCCACGTTCTCCAAAATATTGAATACCTTATTTCATTCGAGGTAACTCTTCAAAAACATTTGTCCAAACATTTAGCACTTGGCCTGCACCTGGGTTGCCATTAGTCACAATTTTTTTGACAATCATGAAGCGTTGCATATCCAATTTATACAAAGCACCATCTTTCGCACTAGAAATATAACCATATAACCCATCCTTAGTAAATGCAATGTGTCCCATGCGGCCAGTACCAATCACTAAATCTTTGACAGGAGACATGGTGACCATATCAATCAAGGTTAATACATTGTTACCATAGTTAGTAGCAATGGCTAACCGACCGTCTGGTGTGTTATAAGTATGGCCAACACCGGTAGTTGCCGTTGTGATACGTCGCATCAATTGTTTGGTTTGAGCATCAAAAATAGCAACTTCTCGACCTAGAGCATTGCTACCAGGTCCACGATTAGACATGATAAAATATAAACCATCTTGGGTGAAGTTACCATGATGACCTTCTTTAACGACTTCTCCAATCAATGGCATATATATCTTAGTGATAATATTCATATCAGGATGAGTCAAATCATAGACAGCAATCCCAGGATTTAAATCTTCCTTTCCCTCTAATGTAACCCATAATTCTTTACCGTTAGGGCTAGGGACAGCATAATGTGGTGTACTTTCTGTGGTATAAGTATCAACTGACCAATCACTGGTATTAATCACAACTAATTGATTATTAACCCTATTTAAAGTAAACAAAAGACTGCTATCTTCACTCCAGGCATTATGCATTGATGTCACACCTGGGAACTCAATATCAGCAACTTCTAAAGCGATTTCTTTCACCACTTTATCAGTCGCCACATCAATGAAACTAACGCGCAGTTTATCTTCATCTAATCCCCAGTGATTAACGCCTACCCATTTACCATCAGGACTCACAAGTGGATGTTTTGGTCGATTACCCGTTTCAATTCGGGCTATCACGGCTTTTTGATCAAGATCAATGACAGTGACCTGTCTTTCCTCTTTTGCGGCTGCACCAATGTACACCTTTGAGGCATTCGGTGTGGTAGAACCTAAAGTTGCACCTTTTGTGGTTTCTAAGTCAGCTACCACAGTGTCTGTTTGTGGATCAATCAGATAGGCATGACCGCTACTATGCAAATGTACAATAAGTTTTGGCCAAACTACATCAGATGCATAGCTTTTTAGGGAAAGTACACATAAAAAAAACCATAAAAAAGCCTTAAAATGTTGATGGTTAAACATTTAATCCTTCCTCTAGTGATTATTGTAAAGTTTATTTTATTTTAATATTAAATATTAGGCAAACCAGTTTTGAATTTAGTAAAAAACACAATGCCCTAGTAAAAATGCGCTATTTGCACGTTTGAAAACAATAATCAGCACTCCTCGCGTATTTCGTCTGCCAGAACATCAAATTGAATATGTGTCAGTAAAGCGATAACATATTTATAATCTTCACCAGCAAGGTTGTTGTGACCATATAACGCAATTTCATTGTGGCTCTATATCTAAAACCATGCTCTTGTAATAAACCCGAAACACTTTCTGTTTGGATATCTTGGCCTGGAATATGAACCGTGTGTAACATATATCCTCCTTAATGAGGTTACTTAAAATGGAAGAAGAAACGATTTTTGATATTGAAGTTAAACACATCAATAAGAATGAAATTCATTTCTTTGTAAAAGGCCAATATGCAGGTGACGAATACACTGTAGCCACACTTGTATATAAATATATCGATCCTATGGAAGCGGTTGTTTCTTTTAAAGAGAGTGAAATCCCTGTTAAAGTATTGCAAAAACTTATAGATAAACTGATTGAAATTGAAGATATACCTAATCCTCCCATTCAAAGAGCATATTCTCGCTGGGAAAACCTATTTTCAAAACCTCTTGACGCTTTTCATAGAGAAACCATTCAAAATAAAATTAATAAAATAGGCCTAGAAGAGGTATTTGATGCAATCGAAATTGCATACAAAAAGTCTGATTTTGAGAATGATTCTACAGAGAATAGATTTAAATATTTTTGCGGTGTATGCAAGGAGAAATATAAACGGAAGAAAAGCTGATCTCTGGAGAGATTGAGTTGGAATGGTGTAGACATTTTACTGTCTTCTTTGGCTTTTAGCCCGCATAGGGTGGATGACGTTACGCTTATCCCATAGGCATCAATTTAAGCACTCCAATTGGCCATTTGGTCAACAGTGTTGAGTTTCTTCCTGCGTTTATTGTTCGAGCA
>JADGDF010000238.1 GCA_016745055.1 Thiotrichaceae bacterium
GATTGGTAGTCTATTTGCGGGCACTGAAGAAGCGCCTGGCGAAGTAGAACTTTACCAAGGACGTTCTTACAAATCCTATCGTGGCATGGGGTCACTAGGTGCAATGGCGCAAGGTGCAAAAGATCGTTACTTCCAAGGTCATGTTGATGTAGACAGTAAACTGGTGCCAGAAGGCATTGAAGGACGCGTGCCTTATAAAGGTTCGTTATTGGGTGTCATTCACCAATTATTAGGTGGACTCCGTTCAAGCATGGGTTACACGGGTTGCCAGAATTTAGATGAAATGCGGATTAAGCCCCAATTTGTTCGTGTGACTAATGCAGGTATGCGTGAAAGCCATGTCCATGATGTCTCTATTACCAAAGAAGCGCCTAATTATCGAGTAGATTAAACCCATGATAAACTTCTATAGCTGGCTGTTTGTTGGATTGCAAACTTTGTTATTTATAGCGATTGCGCCTTTGCTATCTGGTTGGATAAAACGCAATAAATGCTTTTTGCAAAACCGGAGTCCCTCGTCTATTGGGCAACCTTACCGAGATTTATTGCGCCTATTCAATAAACATATTGTAATTGCCGAACAAGCCTCGTGGATATTTCGTGCAACGCCTTATATCGTTTTTGGTTCGGCCGTGTTAGCTGCCAGTATTTTGCCTTTTTTAGCAACGAGTTTACCCACCGCTGCTATTGCAGATGTAATTGTGCTAGTCAGTTTTTTTGCACTCGCCCGATTTTTTCTCGCGTTGGCAGGCATGGATATTGGGACGGCCTTTGGTGGCATGGGTTCTTCGCGTGAAATGACACTTTCTTCATTAACTGAACCTGCAATTCTGATTGCAGTATTTACGCTTGCGATGACAGCATCAACCACGAATTTATCCACCACCGTCACTTACATTTTAGAAACCGGTATCGTATTGCGACCTTCGTTCATTTTTGCCGCCTTGGGTTTAATGATGGTGGCTATTGCAGAAACAGGCCGTATTCCAGTAGATAATCCTTCAACTCACTTGGAATTAACGATGGTGCACGAAGCCATGATTTTGGAATATAGTGGCCGTCATCTGGCGTTAATCGAATGGGCCAGCGAAATTAAACTGATGTTGTATGCTGTACTCATTGTCAATTTATTTTTCCCCTGGGGAATTGCTACTGAAATTAGTGCCTACTCCCTTGCTATTAGCACAGTTGCCATTGTGTTTAAATTAATGATTTTAGGAACATTGCTGGCAATATCAGAAACTATGCTTGCAAAATTGCGTTTATTTCGTGTCCCAAGCTATTTGAGTTTTGCTTTTTTGGTCTCTTTAGTTGGCATGTTGAGCCATGTGATACTAGAAGTTGGTTAGTTTGATGAAGCCGATTCCCTAAGAATCGTTGGCATAGTAGAATTGGCGGGTGCGGTGCATCTTTCGCACCGAAAAACGCCTGGTGCGTGAGACGCACCCTACAAAATAATCTTGGCAGCGTACTAGCAATTAAGCTTTTAAGGTAGGAATTAAATAATATCTATCAGTTTTCAATCAGACCTGGCAGGTTTTAAAAACCTGCCAGGTCTTTTTTCTGATTTTATTGAGTTCCCGTTCCTTATCTATTGGATTACAGAATAATTACCACGACCAAGGCCAATTTGTTAATTCTTCATTGGCATCAGATGGAGCTGTATGCAAGTTAACTAATTCAGTTTGACCACTTGAATTTATGAGGTAAACTTGAATTTGTAAATTATTGCCTTGCTCACCGTCAATCATTTTAACGCTTTGCGTACAAACAGTCACAGGTGGCGGGGTATACAGTTCAATACTATTCAATTGCGTTGGCCAAGTGCCTTTGACTTGGAAATGAGAGGCAATTAATTGCATAGGAATCATGGCAAATGTCATGGCTTCTTGCAAACACTCACTGTTTTCTGCTTGTGGATATTGGCTCGTAAATGCGTCGTTTTGGTAAAGTTGTACCACTACTTCCCCACTGATTTGAGACAAATCGCTTTCGAATTCCGCATAGCAGATTTTGTTATCATTCATTTTGAGTTTGATAATGGCTTTTGTACTAGAACAATCGCCTGACCAACCTTTAAACGTATAAAGTGCGTTGTTGGGTTCTGCGGTAAGTCTTGCCGTTCGGCCCACTTTAAAATTCATTTCACCTTGTTCACCTAAGTTGACGTTACTTACAATAATTTGCCCATTGCCCGTACCAATGCTTTGAACTGTGAGCTTACGGAAGTTAGGATCATCTTCAATTAAAGCAAACGTGACGGTACAAGTCGTTGGTGTGTCTAAAGTGAATGACCAACGGGCTTTATCACTGGTTAACCCATTGTCACATTGCCAGCCCGTGAATTCAGAACCAACCATAGGAGAAGCAGTAAGCAATAATTCAGTGCCTAACGTAAAATCATGATTCGCTTGTGAACAATCAGCTCTGCAATCAATTGTCCAGGCAGCTTCTGCTTTTGGCTTGATTTTACTGATACCAAATCCATCTTTATCAAAATTGAAGGTTTTATCTGGGGTTACTGTTTGAGTAAAGTTAGCCGTGCAAGTTTTGGCTTGATCCATTGTCACATCAATAGTGCCAACTGAACCAGAACAATCCCCTGTCCAATCTACAAATTGATAACCATCATCAGGTGTGGCTGTGAGAGTGGTTGTGCTATTAATTTCATAATCAGTTGAGCAAGTAGCACCGCAATCAAGGTTTTCACCCGTCACTTTACCATTTTGAGGTTGGGTGATGGTTAAGGTGACTTTTTCAGGAGCGTTACCCAGTTGGTAAAGTTGTTGAATTTCTGCTCCAGAAAGAGCACGATTGTAAATTCTAATATCATCCAACTGTCCCTTAGCATATTGCTTATCAATATTTGTGGTTCCTATCCTTAAAGGCAAAGAAGAATAACCAATTTTTCCTGTTTTTTCTTTAGTTGATTTAAGAACGCCATTGACGTAAAGCTTCATTACTTTACCATTGTAGGTACCTGTAAGATAAACCCACTGGGTAGCAGTTAAAGTACTAGTATCAGCCACGCAAGTTTGACTACTGGGTGTACCATTAGATAAACAGAATACCCACTTATTACTTGCTCCTTGGGCTGTTGTAGTCAAAGCATAAGAATTCCAAGGGTTATTATATTGACTATAGCGTTTGCTAATAATTTGATGCCAAGTTTGTACATTATCTGCATTAATTCGAGCAGAAACAGTAATTGCATCAGTAGGTTGAATAGAATTTGAAGCTGAAATACTTATTTGATCATTCCTACCATCAAATTGGTAAGCACTATTTTCATTTCCTAACCAATCTCTGGCCAAAATAGGCCCATGAACATTACCATGATTGTTATACTCACTACCATCATTGGCATTTCCATTAAATGAATAACAAGCAACTAATCCATCAGTAATATCATTGCAACTTTCTGAAACTTCTTCAACAGGCTCACAGGTCGTAACGTTTCGATATTCTTGAGTAAAAGGAGTTTTCTTCATTTTATCAAAAATAATTCCTAACAGTCCTGGAGGGCGGGTATTTACAGGATTATCCACAGGTACTCTAGTTGTTTTACAAACAACCTCCACAAAAGTTGCCCCACAAGATTTAGCTTGCTCCATTTTTACAGAAATAGTTGGCTCTGAACCAGAACAATCGCCTGTCCAACTAGAAAACTGATGATTTTCTGTAGGAGTTGCAGTTAAAGTTACCGCGCTGTTAACTTCATAGTTCGCTTGGCACATTGTTCCACAGTCAAGGTTTTCACCAGTCACTTTTCCATTTTGGGGTTGCATTACAGTTAAAGCAACTTCTTCTCCTTTTTCACGGTATAGTTCAATTTTAAATTTTCCATAATTATCATTATAAGGATCATCTGAAAAGCTTATGAGAAAATTATGTCCTTGACCAACCACTTTATAAGAATATTCATGTTCCGAGTTATATTCATTTTCAATGGCTTCAAGAGCAATTTGGGATTGATTTCCATCTAAGCTGAAAGAAAATAGTTTCTCATTAATAGGAATGGTACTGCAATTTTCATCAGGAGATGCAAACCGGTATTCAGGATCGTTACCTACCATTCCATTACTTCGACCTGAAGTAGAATACAAGGGAGAACTTTCAGCACTGCTACACTTAGTCACTTTTACTTTTGGAATAGGAGCCAAAAATTTACTTGCGAGGCTAATAGGATATGGCCAAATTTCAGTTTCCCAAGCAGATGAATCCCAAAAACTCATGGTACCTTTTATCTTCACCACATAAGTGGCATCAGTTTCAAGCACAGCTTTGCTTGTTTCTCTTCTTGTTGTTGGAAGTAACCTTTGCAAAAGGCCTGATGAAAGTGTTTGTCGATAGGTGTCTAACCACATCGTTTCGACAAGTGCCATATTATCAATATTTACACTTTCATTGTTTAGAGTTGTATCACGGAATTTAAGATGGTATTTTGCGAAAAGGAGGATATAAGAAAGAACAAGTTTTGTAAACTTAGGAGAACGAGTATGAAAATGC
>JADGDF010000239.1 GCA_016745055.1 Thiotrichaceae bacterium
CAAATTGTTTGCCACTTAGGTCGCTTGGGTATGTTTTTCTCATTACTTCATTATCTGACAAACTTTTGACTTTTTCAATGACTTTAAACAGGTTCTTAGAAAAACAACACCTTATTATAAAAAAGAGTGAATAGCTTGTTGGACAAACTCTGTGCTGGACTCAATTACAAACCCCATCCATATAAATGTTTTATAAATTCTCTCACGAAGGTCTGAGAACGAGAAACCTGTGCTGTACAGAAAAGCTTCTAATTAGCTCGTTACAAGTAAAAATTATTTGATATAATCAAATACGTTGAAAAACGGAACACTTTATGAATTCTCTGAGTATTATCTTACCTTGTTTCAACGAAGCTGCTTCTCTGAAGACCTTGCTACCTTTATTAAAGCAACATTATCCCAAGGCTGAAATTATTCTTGTTGATGATGGCTCGACAGACAATTCTGCGGATATTGGTCAACAAACGGGAATAGTGGTAGTCAAACATCCTTATCGCATGGGCAATGGTGCGTCCATAAAGTCTGGTGCGCGGGCAGCAACAAGTGAAATATTAGTATTTATGGATGCTGATGGTCAGCATCATCCTCAAGATATTACGTTGTTATTACAACAGCTTAATACCGGGTACGACATGGTGGTGGGAGCACGTAGTCGAGTTTCTCAAGCAAGTATTGGGCGTTGGTGGGCTAATAGTTTTTATAATCACATTGCCAGTTGGATTACAGGTCATAAAATTCAGGATTTAACTTCTGGTTTTCGCGCAGTTAACGCCAAAAAATTTAAAGAATTTATTTATTTACTCCCAAATTCATTTTCTTATCCAACCACGGTGACTATGGCATTTTTCCGTACGGGGTACAGCGTTAGTTACGTGCCTATTGTTGCAGCAAAACGAATTGGAAAAAGCCATATCAATCCTTTAAAAGATGGGATGCGTTTTTTACTTATTATTCTTAAAATTGGGACTTTATATTCTCCATTGAAATTATTTTTTCCTCTGAGCTTTTGCTTTTTTAGCCTTGGAATTGGTTATTATATTTATACTTTTCTCACATTTGGGCGCTTCACTAATATGGGTATGTTACTGCTGATTTGTTCTTTGCTGATTTTCCTAATCGGCTTAGTTTCAGAACAAATTACCCAATTGTTATATAGTCGGAAAGAACTTTAGTGATGGATGGTTGAATAAAAAATTCGATAGTATTCTACCCATCGTGTGCTTGTTCTATTAATTAATGAACTATGATGATAAAAAAAACCGAACGTTTACCCAAGGGGAGTTACTTACCTTGGGATGAAATATTAGATAGTTTGAATTTTAATGTTGATGGATTAATTCCTGCCATTGCTCAACAGCACGATACCAATGAAGTGCTCATGATGGCTTGGATGAATCAAGAATCCATTAAAGAAAGTTTAAAAACAAATCGCGTATGTTATTGGTCTCGTTCACGTCAACGCTTATGGCGCAAAGGTGAATCTTCCGGCCAAGAACAGCATCTTGTCGCCATGCATATTGATTGCGATGGCGACACTCTGTTGTTAAAAGTTGATCAAACTGGCCCAGCTTGTCATACAGGGCGACGCAGTTGTTTTTACAATGTTGTCAAAAATGACAAAGTATTGGTAGACAGCGATCCGCTCATTGATCCTACGCAGTTGTACAAATAATGCTTTATATAAATGACCTGGCAGGCTTTAGAAACAAACCTGCTGGTTTTAATTTTATTAGACCCTAATGCGCCTAAGCTACCACAATATTCACTAAGCGTTTTGGCACAACAACCACTTTACGAATGGTTTTACCTTCGGTGAATTTTTGGACATTCAATTCAGCCAACGCCATTTCTTCAATCGCAGCATTATTTGCATCAGCAGGAACACAAATTTTAGCGCGTAATTTGCCATTGACTTGTACCACTAGTTCCATTTCATCACGAACCAAGGCAGATTCATCCACTGTCGGCCAGGAAGCGTCTATAATTAAACCCGAATGACCTAAATTTTCCCATAATACCTGGGTAATATGTGGCACCATCGGCGATAACATTAGCACCATCGCTTCTAGCCCTTCTTGCGTAATGGCTCTTACTTGTGGGCTGTCTTCTGCTTTCATCAAACTGTTGAGCAATTCCATGATTGCGGCAATGGCAGTATTAAACGTGTAACGTCGCCCAATATCATCACTGACTTTTTTAATAGTTTCATGCACTTGGCAACGCAAGGCTTTTTCCGTTTTATCCAAACTGGCAGTATTCAAAGTGGGAATATCACCTTGCTCCAAATGGTCACTGACTTTTGTCCATAAACGCCTCAAAAAGCGCAATTGACCTTCCACAGCAGTATCAGACCATTCCAACGATTGATCAGGTGGCGAGGCAAACATCATGAACAATCGCACCGTATCCGCACCGTATTTATCAATCATCACCTGCGGATCAATGCCATTATTTTTTGATTTGGACATCTTGCTCATGCCCGCATAACCAATCGTTTGACCTTGATAATGGGCACTGACAAATTGACCTTTTTCGTCATTTTCAATTTCAACATCTTGTGGCGAAATCCAAGTTTTCTCGCCACTCTCGCTGGTTTGATAAAACGAATCAGCCAACACCATGCCCTGAGTCAATAAACGAGTAAACGGCTCATTATTGCTGACCAAACCCTCGTCACGCATAAGCTTATGGAAAAAGCGCGCGTACAATAAATGTAAAATCGCATGTTCAATGCCACCAATGTACTGATCAACAGGTAACCAATAATGCACCCGCTCATCTAACATGCTTTTATCAGTGTCAGGACAGGCATAACGCGCATAATACCAAGAGGATTCCACAAAAGTATCAAAGGTATCCGTTTCCCTTTTTGCAGCTTGACCACATTGGGGACACGTCACATTGTAAAAATTCGGGTCTTTTTTAATTGGCGACCCCGTTCCTTCCAACACCACATCTTCGGGCAATTTAACCGGCAAATCTTGTTCTGGCACGGGCACCGTACCACAGTCAGGACAATCAATCATAGGAATCGGACATCCCCAATAACGTTGCCGCGACACACCCCAATCTCTTAAACGAAAATGAGTTTGACGTTGCCCTTGTTGTTTATCAACCAAGTGAGTGGCAATCGCATCAAATGCTTGTTGAGAGGTCAATCCATTGAACTGGTCAGAATTAATCAACACGCCTTTTTCAACAAAGGCTTCGTCTAAATGCTCTGCAACACTGCCCCCTTCAGGAATAATCACCTGTTTGATGGGTAAGTCATATTTTTGGGCAAACTCAAAATCACGTTGATCATGCGCAGGCACAGACATGACCGCGCCCGAACCGTAACTCATGAGCACAAAATTCGCCACCCAAATCGGTACTTCCTCACCCATAATAGGATGCACCGCTTTGAAGCCGGTATCCATGCCCACTTTTTCCATGGTTTCAATCGTGGCTTCTGCAGTGCCCGTTTGAGTACATTGTTTAATAAATTCAGCAAGTTGCGGATTCATTTCTGCGGCTTGTTGCGCCACCGGATGTTCTGCGGCCACTGCCATATACGTTACACCCATCAAGGTATCGGGTCGCGTAGTAAAAATGCTTAACTGTTTATCCGATTGTGCCAAACCAAATTGAATTTCAACACCTTCTGAGCGTCCAATCCAGTTACGTTGCATAGTTTTGACCGCATCTGGCCAACCAGGCAAGTTATCTAATTCTTTGAGTAATTCGTCCGCATAAGCCGTGATTTTGATAAACCACTGTGGAATTTCCCGTCTCTCAATCAACGCGCCCGAACGCCAACCACGCCCGTCAATCACTTGTTCGTTGGCTAATACCGTTTGATCCACCGGGTCCCAATTAACGACCGCATTTTTTTTGTAGACCAGGCCTTTTTTATATAATTGGATAAATAACCACTGTTCCCAACGGTAATAGCCTGCGTTGCAGGTGGCTAATTCCCGATTCCAATCGTAGCCAAATCCCAAACTTTTAAGTTGTTGACGCATGTCACCAATATTTTCATACGTCCATTTGGCGGGGGGTACATCGTTTTGAATTGCGGCATTTTCAGCCGGCAATCCAAACGCATCCCATCCTATGGGTTGTAGTACGTTTTTGCCCTGCATCCGTTGGTAACGGCTAATTACATCACCGATGGTGTAGTTACGCACATGCCCCATGTGGAGACGTCCACTGGGATAGGGAAACATGGATAAACAGTAAAATTTTTCTTTGTCGGGATTTTCTGTGGCTTTGAAGGCGTTCGTTTCTTCCCAACGTTGTTGTAATTGGGGTTCTATTTCTTTGGGGGTATATGGTTGCATTTTATTTTTGCTTTCCTTATCTGTTTCATCCTTTGTACTTATTTGCAGTATAGCTTTTTGCAGTAATCTATAGTCACCGCCCCTCAAAAATCGGTTTCTGGAGCAGCAATAAGCTGAAAATTCTCGGCCAATAATGAGCGAAGTAATACCACATGCTCACAGGC
>JADGDF010000240.1 GCA_016745055.1 Thiotrichaceae bacterium
TCATGACTTTACCCTATTCAAACAAAGTCTCAAGAAAGCTCAACTTGATGTCTCTATACAAGTATTAGCTGATAGCAGTTATCAAGGAATGGGAAAATATCATACTTGTTGCCAAATCCCATTTAAAAAAACTAAGCTTTGCCCTTTGACTGAGGAACAAAAACAGGCTAACCGCCAACTGGATAAAATCCGTATTACTGTCGAACATGTAATACGAGCTCTTAAAATCTTCAAAATGCTTGCCTTTCGTTACCGAAACCGTCGTAAACGTTTTGCGCTTCGCTTCAACCTTATTGCTGCTATATATAAATAAACTAATTATTTAAGCTTGTTAACAACTTATTTCGCAAGAGGTCTACTGAAATATTGGAAGACATTTTTTAAACCATAAGTGGAATGCGATAAGATAATGCTGAAAAACAGCACAAGAGAATTTCCCATCTATGAAAACCATTATTGTTATTCCCGCACGTTTAGCATCCTCACGTTTACCTCGTAAAATATTAGCAGATATTCATGGACATTCGATGTTGTGGCATGTCTATCAACGTTGTTTGCAAGCTAAAAAAATTGCAGAAGTGCACGTTGCAACAGATTCAGAAGAAATTATGCAAGAGGTCGCCAGTTGGCAAGGCAAAGCCTGGTTGACTGACCCAAATTGCGCATCTGGCACGGAAAGAATTGTTTCTCTACTAGATAAACTTTCTTCGGATATTATTGTCAATGTGCAGGGTGATCAGCCTTTAATCGAACCAAGCGTGATTGATGCTTTGGTTAATGTTTTTGAATGTACTACACCTTTACCTGATATTGTGACACCAGGCTGTCAAATCTATGATGACAGTATTTTTGATCCCAATGTTGTTAAAATAGTCAAACGGCATGATGGTTATGCGCTCTATTTTTCGCGCCATCCCGTTCCTTATGTCCGCGATGAAATGCAGACTGATTGGATGAAAAAAACAGCTTTTTGGGGACATGTTGGCATTTATGGCTATCTACGAAAAACTCTGGAAGATTATCCAAATTTACCACCAAGCCTTTTGGAAGAAATGGAAAAATTAGAACAGTTACGTTTTTTGCAAGCAGGTAAAACGATTTTTACATTTGAAACAACTCATCACGCACTTTCAGTCGATACACCTGTTGATTTAGAGAAAGTCAGACAAATGCTGAATCATAGTTAAAAAATTTTCTTAAAATTAAATTGCTAAACTGACTGTAAATCACATTGCGCATATAAGCAATTATGGAGAATATTCATGGCTGTAGAACTTTACAACGACGGTCAGCATAAATGCATTATGTTTCATGATTTAGTGGCTGCTGGAGAAGATGGTGTCCAAGCAAATCAATTTCTGATTGTTGATGGCGATCATTCAGTCATGATTGACCCAGGCGGGGACTTAATTTACAACGATTTGTTCATGCGTTCTTATAAATACTTATTCACTAAAAGTTTGGACTTTATTATTGGTTCACATCAAGACCCAGATGTCATTTCTTCACTAGATAAATGGTTAGTTGGCAGTGAATGTAAAGTGATTGTGCCAACATTATGGGAACGTTTTATCCCACATTTTGCAAGTCCTGGTAAAATTAAAAATCGCATTATTGGTATTCCAGAGGAAGGAATGTATATTCACTTAGGAGATAGTGTATTACAAGCCATTCCAGCCCACTTTCTTCATTCTGAAGGTAATTTTCAGTTTTATGATCCTGTCAGCAAAATTTTACTTTCTGGGGATTTATGTTCTTCAGTACTAGAAGTCTCTGAACATCATCCGCCAGTAGAAAACTTTGAAGCCCATTTGCATCACATGGAAGACTTTCATAAGCGTTATATGGGAGGAAATAAGGCTTGTCGGTATTGGGTAAATATGGTACGTCAATTAGATTTAGAGTGGATAGTGCCACAGCACGGTAGACCCTTTCAAGGCAAACCAATGATTGAACAAGTATTAAATTGGATTGAACATTTACAGTGTGGCATTGACTTAATGACACAAGATCATTATCAGATACCCTAATTTTTTTCAGGTTGGTTTAGGCTGTGGTTAGCTGACCTACCTAAGGAATGAGAACTTAATAAAACCTAAAAAAGACCTGGCAGGTTTTCAAAACCTGCCAAGTCTGATTAATAAGTTGTGGAAGCTATTAAGTCTTTGTTCCTAAAAGGTTTATGTTTTATAAATAATCTAGTTCAGGTATACCTGTTTGTTGATGGCTATCAACTTTGCTTGCTAAGTCTGCCAGTGCATTTTGTAAACCTTCTTCAACAACGGGATGATAAAAAGTCATTTTAAGTAAATCAAAAACGGTCATTTCCTGCTGAATTGCCCAAACAAGTAAATGTCCCAGATTCTCACCTTTAGGTACAATCATTTCTGCCCCTAATAATTTCCCTGTTTGCTGTTGACCATAAACTCGCATCAAGCCTTTATTTTTACCCATAATCAACGCACGCCCTTGGGGTTGGAAATTCATTTCACCCACAGCAATATCACTTCTCGTTTGTAAAGTAGACCAACCTTCACCCACAGCCACAATATTTGGATCACAAAAAGTAATGCCAAATTTAGGTTTGCGTTTAAAGAATTGAGTATCATCATGTACTGCATTAAAGCCAGCAATACGACCTTCATCACTGGCTTCATGCAATAAGGCCCGTTCACCATTGGCATCTCCTGCGATAAAAACAGGTAAATCATCAATTTGCATGGTATTTGAATTGAACATGGGTACACTATTTTTATCTAAAGTACATCCCAATTTTTCTAAGCCTAATCCTGCCAAATTAGGTCGACGTCCCAGACTGGCCAGTACTTTATCAACTACAACAGATTGTTCGCCACTTTGTACTCGTAGTTGGTTGCCTTCAGCACGGATTTCAGCGGCTTTACCCAACCATAGAGAACATTCTTGCTGCATTAATTCAATTGCTACTTGATTAATCTGCGGGTCTTGTAAACCAGCGATAGTGGTTAACATATCGATACCCGTTAGTTGAATGCCTAAACGTGCTAAGGCTTGGCCAATTTCTAAGCCAATGACACCAAGTCCTAAAACAGCCATTTTAGGTGGCAAATCTTCTTGTTCAAAAAGTTGATCAGTTGTTAAAATTTTATCTTCAAAATTTTGCCAAGCTTGAGGAATAACAGGTGTACTGCCTGTTGCAATGATCACTTTTTTAGCCTGAATATGTTGTCCATTAACTTTCAAAACCGTTGGTTCAACAAATTCGGCGTAACCATTAATTTTTTTGTCCCCTAATTTACTGACATTACCCAATACACGGCCAACAAAATTATCTCGTAGTTTTCTAACATGTTTGAGTACGGCAGGAATATCAATTTGCAATTGTTCACCACCACGAATGCCCATGTCGTTAAATTGTGTCCGACGATGAAAATCCTCAGCTGCCTGAACCAATACTTTAGAAGGCATACAACCCACTCTGGCGCAAGTTGTACCATCGTGTCCGCCATTAATAACAACAAAATTGGTAGTGACCTTTCTTACTTCTCTCAGCGAATATAAACCAGCAGTTCCAGCACCAATAATTGCAACATCAACTGTTCTATCCATGTGTTATCTCCTTTTTGAATTAAGTTTGTATAAAAATAAGCATACATGGCCATTAAGTTAGGATAAATAGGTATGTAAACCTCGTTTTACAAGATAAATTTTGCTTTTTGGAAAAAATATACAATACACCTTATTTTTTAAACTTAACAGCAGTAATACATACATTGAATTAAACATTCAATAATTGCATTATGCTGAATGTCTCATATTTTTATTTTTTAACATTTTATGTATTTAATTCAAAATGTTATGCTTGGTTTGCCAAATGTTCAAAACTTATTTAACAAATTTAATTTTATATTTCTTGAAAAGTTGACATGATTTACCAAAAATATAATTTTGGCGGATTTTTGCTAAATTCAAAACTGATGTTTTGAACTCCAAAGCAGTGGGTTAACCTATTTTGACGGGTACTTATATCAGGTAAAAATTGAATTTTGGCTAAGAAGCTACCCATGACCCGCGCGCGTGACACAAACCGGGGATGAAATTCCTGCACATTGCATTTTCCCTTTCGTTAATATAAACTTCCTCTCAGTGCTGAAAACACTGTAGATAACGGCTATCGCATCCGTCAACTGTGATAACTTTCAATAATACTTCATATTTTCCGATGTTGGGTGTGAACGAATAAAACACCTTTATGGGAATAAGTTCGGTCGATTATGTACGACTTTTCAGCACCCGACGCCCTTTATTTAGGGCATTTTCCTCTTTAACTGTCGGAGAATGCTGATGTCTTCAATTGTTCGCAAATCTTACGAAGTGTTTAATTTCCAAAATCTTGTTAATTAGAGTTGTATCACGGAATTTAAGATGGTATTTTGCGAAAAGGAGGATATAAGAAAGAACAAGTTTTGTAAACTTAGGAGAACGAGTATGAAAA
>JADGDF010000070.1 GCA_016745055.1 Thiotrichaceae bacterium
TTTCATACTCGTTCTCCTAAGTTTACAAAACTTGTTCTTTCTTATATCCTCCTTTTCGCAAAATACCATCTTAAATTCCGTGATACAACTCTATTATCTGATAGACTTTTGACTTTTTCAAAGACTTTAAACAGGTTCTTAGGATATTGATAAAATACTTGACACAAAATTTGACATACTGGATAAAGCAAACTATATTCCATATATACTATATAAATATATTTAGTATGAATTAATAAAGTAGGTTATTTGCATTAACCCATCCAAAGGAGTCAGTGATGACAGTCAAACGTCTAGCATTAATAGGTTTAACAACAGCAATAGCAATTTCTACCACCTCTGTGTATGCAAGCTTTGTTAAAGATTCATACATTGTCACTTTCAAAAAATCAGCAAAAATGGAAGTACCTCTAATTTACCCACCAAACAAGATGAATCGTGGAAAGGTTCCCTTTGGAGAACATAGTTCTGGGCAAAGCAAAGAGCAACTAGCTGACCAGCTAGAGCTCAATGGTAAGGTGCTTTCAATTTATGACACAATCAATGCAGCAAATATAGAGATGACTGCTGATGAGGCACATAAATTAAGTTTTGACAAGCGAGTTCTACGTGTTCAACAGGATAGGGTACTAACTTCTAATCTCCAAAATAATCCTGGATGGGCACTAGATAGATTGGATGAACAAACACCTGCCTTAGATAACACCTATAACGATACTCCAAATACGGGGGCTGGTAGAACAATTTATATTTTAGATTCAGGCCTTGATTTGGCGAACGCAAATGTAGTGGCTGAATTTACCAGTCCCCCACCTGTAGGAAATCGTGCATCAGTAATTTGGGACGTTAACGGTGGTACTGGAGCTGATTGTTTTGGGCATGGAACCCAAGTGGCCAGTGTGGCAGCAGGAAATACTTATGGTGCAGCAAAAGGCGCTACAATAATAGCTGCTAAAATAACCAATGACACTCCCATCCCCTGTATAGGAGACACTACAATATCTACTTCAATAGATGCGTTTAACTGGTTGGCGACAAATGTACCTGCAGGTACTATTGTTAATTGGAGTTATGGGTTCAGAGATACTGGATGCAGCAATACATTTATCGACATAGATCTAGAAGCTTCAATTCAAGCAGCTCATAATGCAGGAGTTATCGTTGTGGTTTCTGCAGGTAATGATGCCTGTGATACCGCTAATTATTCACCAACCCGTATAGCAGAAGCATTTGTTGTTGGTGCAACAAGTCAAAATAGAATAACATTGCCCCCGCCACTGACTCCAGAGGATGAAAAGGCATGGTTCTCCAGAACTGGCTCAAATATTTCCACCTTTGCTCCAGGAGAAAGTGTATTGGCATTGGATTTTGATGGTACGCAAACTACTCTGAATGGGACATCTTTCGCTGCACCTTATATTGCAGGTATTTTTGCTGTGGCATGCCAAGTCGCAGCACCATTCTGCGACACAGCTACTTCTGCAGCACCATTATATCAAGCGCTAAGAAATACAGGCCAAATAGGTACTGTGACTAATACAGGAGGTGGTGCATTACCTGCTGGTACAACCTCTAGATTTATATGGAAACAGTGGTAACACAATAAAAAGATATAATCTGCTATCCTGCAGGTTATATCTAAGGAAAGAGACATGAACTCAAGAAGCATTTTCTTTACATTAATAAGTTTAGCTACGGCAATATCAATTTCTACCACTTCTGTGTACGCAGACTTTATTGAAAATTCATACATTGTCACTTTCAAAAAACCAACAGAAATGGAAGACCCTCTAATATATCCGCCAGACAAGACGAATCAAGGACAGGTTCCATTTGGAGAACATAGTTCGGGGCAAAGTAAAGAGCAGTTAGCTGCTCAACTAGAACTCGACGGGCAAGTGCTCTCAATTTATGATACAATTAACGCGGCGCATATACAGATGACTCCAGATGAGGCGCATAGATTAAGCCTTGACAAACGAGTTTTACGTGTTGAACAAGATAGGGTAGTAACGCCGAATTCACCGGCAATCAACCCTTCCTTTGAAGAATCCTCCATTGCTAACAAATATCCAACGTATCAAGACGGTACTCTCATTATTCCTTTGGTTAATACTTCTGAACAAAGCGGTGCTTTTCAGGACGTAACCTTGCAATTGACTGAACAAGGAGAATGGCGTTTGCTGGATTTTAAAATGAGTGGAACACCTCCACTGGAAAACCCCCATGTAGAGACAGTTGAACTCATTATCACAGAATCCTTTCCAGTACAGGTTTTTTTAAAAGTAAACGGCATGTTTATTGATGGCTGTACCACAATGGGAAAAGTTTCTCAACGTTTAATAGAAAATCGTTTTGAAATTACTATGTTTGTTGAAAATCACGTTAAGCAACCAGAGAATGCATGTACAACAGAGGTCATTAAGTTTGAAAAAATCATTCCTCTTTCTGTGTACGGCCAAAGTGCAGGAACTTATGAATATACCCTGGGGGATGTCATCAGTTTTGGCATTGATGGCCCATATATCAATACCTTTACCGGCACATTCGAGTTGGCGCAGGACAATATCCTACCACCTGGAACAAACTGAACTTTGATTACAGCGAGTAATTAGCAAGTGTAGGGTGGACGTATGTAACTAGATTCCTAACTAACTTTATGGTTACTCCCTCTTTCTAAAGGAGGTATTTTGACAAGCTTTTAGGAAATAATTTTAATCGCTTTGATTTAGCCGCCTATGTGCTTCACTACAGAATACCTTACCTTGAAAATGCACAGCATCTCCTGCTGGAAAGTGGACCTCGCAATGTTCACAGCGCAGCATTTTCCCACCTTCTTTTAAAGTAGGTTGTGGTTTTTCCTGAGACACGGATGATTCAGATTCCTCCTCATCTGCGTGGCTATGTAACCAGCGTTTAAAAAAGCTCCACAGTATTAAACCTAAAATTAAAATGAGCAACAATCGAACTAGATTCATGGCTTTTTTACAAATTTTTTGTGAGTTTTATGCTCATGGGGACGGATTTGTTGAGCAACTTTGTCCAAAATACCATTGATATATTTGTAGCTTTGGTCGGCACCAAATTGTTTAGCCAGTTCTACACTTTCATTAATGATGATTCGCCACGGAATATCTTGACAATAAAGAAGTTCATAACAGCCAATATATAAAATGGCATGTTCCACAGGATCAATTTGAGCAATGTCTCGGTCAAGCAGTGGCTTAATTCTATCATTCAAGGTACCAACTTGCATGGGAATTTGTCGCAATAATTTTTGAAAATAAGGAACATCTGCCCGTGTCATATCCTGTCCGTCTAAAAATTGTAATTCAATTTCTTGAATATTATGCCCGGCTAATTGCCATTGATATAAAGCTTGTAAAGCGCGTACTCTTGCCATATGCCGGGCTTTTGGAAGAGAAACGGTCATGAGGGTATTTTACGCAACAAACTAACCATTTCTAAAGTTGATAAAGCAGCTTCCGCGCCTTTATTCCCAGCTTTAGTGCCTGCCCTTTCAATCGCTTGTTCAATGGTATCCACAGTTAATACACCAAAACTAATAGGAATATCATGTTGTAATGAGACAGTCGCTAATCCTTTAGCACATTCACCCGCAACATAGTCAAAATGAGGGGTGCCACCACGGATCACTGCACCCAAAGCGACAATTGCATCATATTGCTTGCTATTAACTAAACGTTGAGCTACTAAGGGAATTTCATAGGCACCAGGGGCATAAACCACAGTCATGTTATCTTCTGGGACACCATGACGTTTGAGGGTATCCACTGCCCCAGAAAGTAAACTTTCAGTAATAAAACTGTTAAAACGTCCGACCACAAGGGCATAACGTGCATTACTTGCGGAAGTAAAATCACCTTCAATATAAGTTGTAGCCATAAAAATCTTTTCCTATGGATGTTCGTAACCAACGATTTCTAAACCAAAGCCTGAAATTGCATGCATCTTTTTCGGTGAACTCAAGACAGTCATCTTACGTATCCCTAAATCAGATAAAATTTGAGCGCCTAATCCATAAGTCCGTAGATTTTCGGTGGATGGATGGGCGGGTAAATCTTCCCCACGATCATGGCGACAGTAAGCATTCATAGTATTTAAGAAGGCTTGAGTGTCTTGTTTAGGTTGTAAAATAATGACAATGCCATTTTCTTCAGTACTAATGCGTTGTAGCGCTTTTCGCAATGGCCAACCACATTCTTCTTTTAAACTTGAGGTTAAATCACAAACAATATTATGAATGTGAACTCTGACCAAACTTGCTTTTTGGGGATCTAATTCTCCCTTAATCATGGCAAAATGCACGGTATCTTCAATTGTATCTTGATAAACAATGAGTTGAAATTCACCAAACTCTGTTTGCAAATGGCAGGTATCTACTTTTTCAACCGTTTTTTCGTGTTCAACTCGATAACGAATTAAACTGGCAATCGTTCCTATTTTGATATGATGTTGCTGTGCAAAATCTTCTAAATCTGGGCGACGGGCCATTGAACCGTCTTCATTTAAAATTTCAACAATAACAGCAGAAGGATCAAGTCCTGCTAAACGTGCTAAATCACAGCCGGCTTCAGTATGTCCCGCACGTCTGAGTACGCCTCCTGTTTGTGCCATTAATGGGAAAATATGTCCTGGTTGGACCAGATCAGAAGGTTTTGCATTAGGGGCAACAGCCGCACGAATGGTAGCGGCACGATCAGCGGCTGAAATACCGGTGGTTACGCCTTTTGCAGCTTCAATGGAAATAGTAAAATTAGTTCCGTGTACGGCATGGTTATCATTAACCATTAAGGGTAATTGCAGTTGGTGACAGCGCTCTCGAGTTAGGGTAAGGCAAATCAAGCCACGTCCATAACGCGCCATAAAGTTGACATCTTCTGGCTTGACTTGAGTCGCGGCCATAAATAAGTCACCTTCGTTTTCTCGATCCTCGTCATCCATGAGGATAACCATTTTGCCTTGACGAATGTCGGCAATTAATTCTTCTACGGTATTGAGTTCCATATTGGCATCTGACATGTTAAAAAGAGCAAAATTCCTAAAACTATTTAGCTTATAGGCTGGGTGAAACACAGCATTTTAGAATAACTATGTATGTTGGTTTATGCGTGATTTCAGCATATTACAGTAAAAATGGAGGTAGTGTACCATAAGTAATGTAACAAGTTGCATCATTAGCAGGCTGATAGAGTAATGAATTAAGTCATATAGCGCTGATGTGATTATCAAGCTTTTTGGAGAATTTTTAGTTAAAAACCGAATTTACGTCTAGTAATCACACGACACTTTTCTGCTGTCATTGTGCCATTTTCTCGACATTTACGTTCAAATTCTTTTGCTTCTTCTCTTGCTTTATCCCCTTGATATTTAATGATTTCAGCACGTTTGCGCGTTCTCTCATTAATCACTTCTTGCTGTTTAAAACGTTCGATAATTGTTTGACGTTCTGTTTCTGTCATTTTTTCCCATTTTTCAGTAGGTACACCATAAATTGCCTGAGTACACGCTGTCATACTCCACAAGATAATACCTAATATGATCCACTGTTTTGCAATTAGCATAAAATACCTTTTTTGAGAATCTATAAAAACTAGTTTACTCTAATTTATTTGTTTGCTTTTTAGAGGGAGATATGACTTCTATTTCAATGCGACGGTTTTTTTCTGAAGCAGTTTCTGATTTGCCAGACTCAATAATCTGCTTATTGCTGTGGCCGTAAACTTTGATGCGTGAAAGTGGAATGCCTTTTTCTTCTATTTCATTTGCAACAGCAAGCGCTCTTTTTTCTGATAATGCTTGATTAAGTTGTTTATTTTTCTTTTTATCGGCATGAAAAAAAGGTTCATTATCTGCATGCGCATGAATATGAATAGTATGGTCTAAAGGTAGATTTAACAATGCCTGCGCAATTTCATTTAGCTGACTATAGGCTGACCACACAAGTTCAAACTTATTTTGTTTAAATGTTAAGTTAAAAAAACGATGAATAGGGCGAATTTGGAGCGTTTTTTCAAAGCCACAATTGTCCAGGCTTTGATTTAATGCATTGCGTTTTTCTGTGTCAAAAATAAACAATAAATTTTCATAATCAATCAATACTTGTTTTGGAGTATAGTGCCAAAGTTTATTTTTTAATATTTGTTGAACTCTAGTCTTTGCCCGTTTTTCCTCCTCGCAAATGTGTAGATGCGCTTCTAAACTCATCAAGTATTTTTTTTGATGATAATATACTTCTCCCAGTCCATACCAAGCTTTTGAGAATTGGGTGCGTAACACAGTGGCTTGTTGATAGTAGTAAACCGCATTATCATAGTTCTTTTCTTCAGCCAAAATATCGGCAAGACTCACATACATTTCTGGCCTGTCAGGACAAAGAAATATCGCCCGTTTGAACAACAATTTTTGTTGAGCTTTACCCTGACTCTTCCTGCTTAACTGATGGGCTTTAAATACCAAATCAGAAGCATAATTACAATCAGGAGAAATAGAGTCTTCTACGTCTGCACCTGAATGAACAGCACTGATTGCTGAAATTAAATTCATAAAAATAGCTAGCCACATAAATGCTTTTCCTGGTGTTTTACCATAATTTATTTAGCTGTTTAGAAGTATATATTGTTGTTGATAAGCGACAAAAGCAATAAAACTTATAATAATAAGAGGGTAAAATATTTTACCAAAATTGTTTAACCTGTAAACAAAATCCCAGTGAGACATATCCGCATCATCACCCAATTTTTCTTGTGCAAGTCCTCTTAGGTGAATTAAGATGGACAAAATAATAATAAAAATGGCCAATAAGTAAACTAAGTAAAAAAAGTATTCTATTAAAATAATTTGGTCTACTTTGGGTAGGTCTGAAGAAAACCTTAGATGAAACAATGAAGTTGCTAGAATGAGATTAGTGCCTAACGCTAATTTTTTATCATATGCATTAATATAAAAGGCTGCATAGCCCAGAATCACTAAAAATATGGCAGGTAGAAAGCTCTTCAAAATTAAGCTTATGACCTGACGAGCAATATTAATTGACGCATTAAATGTAGAATATTCAATACGCCGTTGGTTACCAATCAAATCAGTCACACCTAAGGTTGAATTACTCGTTTGTGTGCCTTGAAAAAATGTCAGTTTACGTAAATACCAACCGCCTAGTTCAAAAAAATTGTTCTCATACTCTTTTAAATCCTTTTTGCTATGTATTTTGCCCGCATTCATACCTGCTATATCAACTGCATAAATTAGGTTATTAGAAGTAAGCAAGCTATGGCGAAAGCGAATAGGTAAATCCTGTAAATCCAATGGATAATCAGCAAAATTAAATTCCACTTTAAAACGTTCATTGATGCGATAGGTTTTAGTAGTGACATCAGGTTCTGAAGGAGAGTGCCATTCTAAAATAGGGGATTTCAGTGGATTATTACCAGCGTTTAAAATATTTGAAAAAATAATGTTTTGATCATCAAATTCGCCTTTAAAACGAAACCATAAGTAAAAATCTGCATTAAATGTTAAATTTTTCAAATTGAGTTCACTAACGGAAATAAAATCTAGCCCAACGTGCACCACACGTGCCAGTGTCATAAATTTATCATTAATAATCACCAGTTTTTTTGTCAAATAATCTGTTAATACATCTCCTGTTTCTTGCAAATCTTGAAGGAGTTGATATTGGTACATGGCAGCGGTTGGTTTTCCGCGTTTATAAACAGCCATCGGGATAGATCTTACTGCGTTACCATTGTCATCAAAATAAAAGTAACCTGTAATGCCGTTGATTGCATTGTCTGGTTTGGATAAACTCCACAGGTGTTTTTTCATCTGGCTTTTAATTTTTACGTAGTTACTCACTAAATTATCCTGCGGCAAAGCTTGCTTCATTGCGTTTAGGAGTACCATTGCTGCATCATAGTACAGCGCTGAAATAACACTAGGTTCTTTTTCATATTTTTCAACAAATTTTTGGTGAAAAATATAGGTTTCCTGATTTGCTGCATCAATTAAAAAAGGTGCCGTGGCATATAAGCCATCAGTATAATAACCTGGTTGTGTGGCTTCTTCAGGGTATTGAGACATTTTTTGCATAAAGTAATTATTCACTAATGAATCAGCGCCAAGCATGGTAACGTGAGCAACTTTTTCATTTTTCAGCGTAGTAATGACTTTAATTGCTTTGCTAGAGTGAGTTGCTAAAAATAGCGCTGCTTTTTCACCTGACTTTGCTTGGAAGGTTGTTACCATTTGATCAATGGTTTTATTTAAGTCACTGCTGCTGTCCGCATAAAATTGCCACTGTTTGTTAACAGATAGTCCAACTTCTTTTGCCGTATTGAGAAAGGCTTTTCGCAAAGACATTCCATAAGCAGTGTTGTCATAAAGTATGTAGACACTCTCATGGCCCAAAATTTTGTAAATATAGTTTACTAATAGGGCACTTTGATCGCTGTTAGTGGGCACGGTGCGAAAATACCAATCATTTCCCTCTGTTAGTTCATCTGTGGTAGCCGAAGCTGTAATTACAGGCATTTCATTTTTTTGATAAATAGGCGCGGCTGCTAAGGAAGCCGTACTAGTGTAATGACCAATGACACCTAAGATTTCTTGATTTTGGGTGATCTCCAATGCATTTTGTTTTGCTAAATCCGCTTGATTTTGATCATCAAATACCAATAACTCAACTTTTTTCTTGTGGATTCCTCCTGCTTGATTAATTTTATCCAGGTAAAGTTGGATACCTTCAAGCATAGCGTCTCCATTTGCTTGACCGTTTCCTGTCATTGGTCCAGAGACTGCAATATATACGGTTTTTTGTTTAAATAAATACTCGGAAAGTGGTTGAACGATTGAAACCACTTGTTTCCACCAAATAATAACACTGACGGTTATTCCTATTAAAAAAAGGTAAAATAACCAATATTTTATTTTAGTTCCTGCTTTAGTTTTTAGTTTTTTAGACATTTGGCCTTAGTTGTAAAATTAAAGTAATCCAACTTGAGTGCCGCCCTTACCAACAGTCGCGGCACTCTTAAATGTAATATTGTTTTTCGGTAAATTAAGTTGTTTACCATTAAAAAATTCTTCTAGCGTCATAATTTGGAGTTTAGGATATTTGTAACCATAGTCTGCTTCAAAGTTGCCTAATTGCATGGTGCTGGTTAACATCGGCTTAGTAGGTTTGTGGCGAGTCAAAAGTACACCCATAGCATAACCATGCTTGGTTATCGCACCAAACAAAGCATCAATATCTTTAGACTGAACTTTTCCACCTTTAACTTGAAAACCAACCTTTATTGTTTTGTCAGATTTTGGAATGACATAAACACCGACGCCATCAATCCCTTTATCTGCACCTTTTTTGCCATAAGTTGTGGCAAATACTTCTAATTCAGTTAACCACCAGTCTTCAAACGCAAACGGACTTTGCTCCCATAATTTAATCGCACTCGCTTCATCAGTCGGAGTCCCTCTAACTTCAAATTTACTTAAATCTTTTCCATAAGTATCTTTTAAGCGACGTTTGATTAAAGAAACGGCAAAAGGAGCAATATCAATGCCTATCCATTGGCGGTTTAAGCTTTCAGCCGCATCAATAGAAGTGCCACAACCACAAAAGGCATCAAGGACAATATCCCCTTCGTTGGAACTAGCTTGAATAACGCGTTCTAATAAAGCTTTAGGTTTTTGGGTTGGATAACTAAGACGTTCCTTAGATGTATTACCCACTCTATTAATATCATTCCAAATGTCATCTAATGGTTTACCTTTTAATTCATCAAAATATACTTTAAAACCATCTAATCTAGGAGATCCATCTTTTTTTAATAAAATCCGTCCTTCACTTAGCCATTCTTCCAAGCGTTCTTTAGATGCTCCCCACCCCCTATTTTTAGGAGGTATTGAACCTCTCCATTCAAAATTTCTAGAAGAAGTTGCCGTGCTAATCGTTAAATTTTCCGCTTTATATAAACGTCCTTCCTCATCTTCTTTAAATCTGGACAATTGTGCTTCTGAGTATTCTGAATATTGGTGATTCCAAGTATACTTTTCTGTTTTAGAATAGAACAAAATAACGTCATGAAGCTTTGAAAAATACCTTGATTTCAAATTATGAGCATTTGTTCTTTGCCACATCACCTCATTTCTAAAATATTTAGCCCCAAACACCGCATCACAAATGGTTTTCAAATAATGACTCGCTGTGGGATCACAATGTAAATAAAAACTACCTGTTGGCTTTAAGATTTTATGTAATTCAATAACTCTCAAAGTCATCATGACTAAATAAGGAAAAACCTGTGGGGCAATATCTCGATAAGCATTGAGTAAGTTAAGTAACTTATCATGATGGATATTGTCAAGTTCCAACAAAGAGTCTGCTACTGTATGCAATGACCAAGTATCCTCAAATGCCATCCGTTGAGTTTGAATCTCTTTGTCATCAAAAAATACATTGTAATTACGTTTGGAATTAAACGGCGGATCAATGTAAATCAAATCCACAGATTCTGGTTTAAATTCCAACTCATTACGTAAAACGTCCAGACAATCGCCTAAATAAATTTTGTTCATAGGGCATTTAAAACAATCCGTCCTGAATACCACCTTTACCAACAGTTGCGGCACTCTTAAATGTAATATTGTTTTTCGGTAAATTCAGTTGTTTACCATTAAAAAATTCTTCTAGCGTCATAATTTGGAGTTTGGGATACGTATAACCATAAGTTGCTTCAAACTGTCCTGACTGAGTTGCTTTTTTTAACATGGGGGTAGTAGGTTTATACCGTGTCAACAATACACCCATATCATATTTACCTAAAGCCACAACGCCTGCCAACGCATCAATATCTTTGGATTGCACCTTGCCACCCTTGACTTGAAAAGCTACTTTGATTGTTTTCTTTGATTTAGGAATGGAGTACAGGCCCACGCCATCAATCCCTTTATCTGCGCCTTTTTTACCGTAAGTAGTAGCAAACACTTCTAACTCAGTTAGCCACCAATCTTCAAAGGCAAATGGATTTTGTTCCCATAATTTAATCGCGCTGGCTTCGTCAGTCGGAGTCCCTCTAACTTCAAATTTACTTAAATCCTTTCCATAAGTGTCTTTTAAGCGGCGTTTGATTAAAGAAACAGCAAAAGGAGCAATATCAATGCCTATCCATTGGCGATTTAAGCCTTCTGCAGTATCTATGGATGTACCACAACCACAAAAAGCGTCAAGTATAATATCGCCTTTGTTGGAACTAGCTTGAATAATACGTTCTAATAAAGCTTTGGGTTTTTGGGTGGGGTAACCCAACGATTCTTTACCAAAAGCAATATTTATATCCGTCCAAGTATCAGGTACTTTTTCTCCTTGATTTTCGTCTAAATAACGTTTAAACCTAGGATAACCTTTTTCTGAGTAAATTATGCGCCCTTGTTGTTCTAATTCTTCCATTTTTTCTTTTGCATAGACCCAACATCTTGTCTTGGGAGGACGCTTACCTTTCCATGCATAAATTTGTCCTTTAGATGCTCTTGACATTGAAGCTGTTAAATCACTAGATGTATAACGCCGCCCTGTATCTTTTTCAATATGACGGTAAAATTTTTCAACATATTCAGAATCTAAAGGTTGATAAGGTTGATTCCAAACTTCCTTACCAAGTTCTTTGACATAATAAAAAATAACATCGTGAACAGCTCCAAATTTACGTTGTACGTTTCCTTTAGCGTTAATGCGTTGCCAAATAATTTCATTCTTAAAGTTTTTTTTCCCAAAAATGGCATCTAATATCATTTTCAGAGGATGACTAGCGGTTGGGTCACAATGCAAATAAAAACTGCCAGTAGGTTTCAAAATTTTGCGCAGTTCAACAATCCTTAACGTCATCATGACCAAGTAAGGAAATACTTGCGGAGCAATATGTTGATATACGTTAAGCAAGTCAAGTAACTTATCGTGATGAATGGTATCCAACTCAGCTAAAGAATCACCAACCGTATGCAATGACCATGTATCTTCAAACGCCATTCGTTGGGTTTGAATGTCTTTATCGTCAAAAAATACATTGTAATTGCGTTTAGAATTAAAGGGTGGATCAATATAAATCAAATCCACAGATTCAGCTTTAAATTCCAACTCATTGCGTAAAACGTCCAGACAGTCGCCTAAATATAATTTATTCATAATTTTTAAAACAGATCATTTTGACTACCACCTTTACCCACAGTTGTGGCACTCTTAAATGTAATATTATTTTTCGGTAAATTCAGTTGTTTACCATTAAAAAATTCTTCTAACGTCATAATTTGGAGTTTGGGATATTTGTAACCATAGTCTGCTTCAAAATTGCCTAATTGCATAGCACTGGTTAGCATGGGCTTGGTAGGTTTGTTGCGTGTTAAAAGCACGCCCATATCATAGCCATGTTTAGTTATCGCACCAAACAAGGCATCAATATCTTTAGATTGAACTTTTCCACCTTTGACTTGAAAACCAACTTTTATTGTTTTCTTTGATTTTGGAATAACATAAACACCGACGCCATCAATCCCTTTATCTGCGCCTTTTTTACCATAAGTTGTGGCAAAGACTTCTAGTTCAGTTAACCACCAGTCTTCAAACGCAAACGGATTTTGCTCCCATAATTTAATCGCACTCGCTTCATCAGTCGGAGTTCCTCTGACTTCAAATTTACTTAAATCCTTTCCATAAGTGTCTTTTAAGCGACGTTTGATTAAAGAAACAGCAAAGGGGGCAATATCAATGCCTATCCATTGGCGGTTCAAACCTTCAGCAGTATCAATAGAGGTACCACAACCACAAAAAGCATCAAGTACAATGTCTCCTTCATTTGAACTAGCTCTTATTATTCTTTCTAAGATAGCTTTAGGCTTTTGAGTTGGATAACCTAATCTTTCGGTAGATTGTGCACTTAATGGTGATATGTCTACAATGACGGATTTTATCGGATTTCCTTCATGATTTTCTAAATAACGTTTCAAATATGGTCTTCCTGTTTTACTCCAAGTTAAGCGACCTTCTTTGTCAATAGCTTCTAACTTTTCACGAATCATTCTCCAGCCCCATTCAGGTTTATACCCTTTATATTCATAAACCAGATTAGGACGCTCTCCCATTGATTTGCTTCTAATAATGTGATCAAGTCTATATTTACCATACTTATCTTCATAGCGGTAAAAGTCACTGACATATTTAGCACTATGTTCAGTAAAGACCATATTCCAAGTAAACTTTTCTCCTTTTGTATAAAAAAGTAATGTGTCATGAACCGATCCCCAACGACGTGAGTCATTATGGCTACTAGTGCGCTGCCAAATAATTTCATTCTGGCAATTTTTAGCCCCAAACACCGCATCACAAATCGTTTTTAAATAATGACTTGCTGTGGAATCACAATGCAAATAAAAACTACCTGTTGGTTTTAATACTTTATGTAACTCAATAATTCTCAAGGTCATCATGACTAAATAAGGAAAAACCTGTGGTGCAATATCTCGATAAGCATTGAGTAAATTTAGTAGCTTGTCATGATGGATATTATCAAGTTCCAGCAGAGAATCTGCTACTGTATGCAATGACCAAGTATCCTCAAATGCCATCCGCTGAGTTTGAATCTCTTTGTCATCAAAAAATACATTGTAATTACGTTTGGAATTAAACGGCGGATCAATGTAAATTAAATCCACAGACTCAGGTTTAAATTCCAATTCATTGCGTAAAACGTCCAGACAATCGCCTAAATAAATTTTGTTCATTGATTTTACTGATAAGAAAGTTTTGTAGGAAAATCACATGGCCTTTGAGTAAGCACCATAAAGCTTCATGACTGTTTTTACATAATGTTTTGTCTCTTTGTAAGGAGGAATTTTATTGCCATAACGAATGACAGCATTTTCTCCTGCATTATAAGCAGCCAATGCCAATTTAGTGTCATAGTCAAACATTTCTAATAAATCTTTTAAATAGCGCGTACCGCCTCCAATATTATCACTGGCATCGGTCCGATCTTTAACCCCATAACGCTTTGCTGTACCAGGCATCAGTTGCATTAAGCCCACGGCACCTTTGGGAGATTTAGCTTTGGGATTATAAGCTGATTCTGCTTGAATCACAGCATGGACCAATGCAGGTTGAAGTCCATTTAAATACGCAGCATCTTGGATAACATCCGCATATTTTACGTATTTTTTATGTAGCATTTTCCGAGCAGAATAACGTCCTCCTGAAAACGTACCGATAGTTTGGTGACCTTGATAAATTAATTTATAGCGTGAATCGACTGGCTGGTCTGTTAAATGCACTGTGCCTTTATGATCAGTAAATTTATAAATTCTAATCGTATTAACTGCAACTTTATAAGCTTTATTTGGTCGGTTACGGCTTGAAGTTAAAGGAGGTGAATCTGTGAAATGAATTGTGCCATTGGAATCAACAAAACGATATATTTCTGCCGCAAAAGCAGATAAATTGAGCGATAATAGACAAATAAGCATAGAGTATTGTTTTAGCACCTAAATCTCCAATTATTTTTAATCCATAATATAAAATTAAAATATACTTTATTTTAATCTGAATTTACTACAAACGCTAGATTTGAGGACTTAGCTGTTTTCCAAAGTAAATATAAATGCGCGATAGACAATCATATCAGATAAAAGAAATCAGCCTGCACTTAAAAGAAATAATATTACGCTCTCAGCAAAAAATTTGCTAATATTGATGTAGGAATAACTGATGTTATTACTTAATAAGTAACAAATAAAATCAATAAATTACAATTTTTTCAGCATACATAAAATTTAAATGTCTTATGGGAGGATGCGCTATGCCAACGAGTTTAATTGAAGTATTTATTTCATATTCCAGAAAAAATAAAGATTTTGTAAAAACTTTAGCAGACGCATTTGAACAAGTAGAAAAAACTGTATGGATTGACTGGGAAGGCATTCCGCATGGTTCTGAGTGGTGGGCAGAAATAGAAGCAGGTATTGAAAATTCGAATAATTTTATTTTTGTGATTAGCCCAGATTCATTAACCTCTAAAGTGTGCGCAGAAGAATTAGCCCATGCCGTCAAACACAATAAACGTTTAATTCCTATATTATATCAAGAAGTGGGCCATACAGAGATTTTGCCAGCATTAGCCAAAATTGATTGGATATTTTTTAGAGAAGTAGACGATTTTAAGCACGCTTTCGTTGAACTATTGAAAACCATTGATACTGATTTAGAGTCAGTAAAGATACACACTCGTTTGACTCGTCGCGCTATTGAATGGCAACAAAATAAGTATGATGCTAGCTATTTGCTGCGCGGCAATGATTTGCGCAGCGCCCAACAGTGGCTCACTCATATCAATCCTAAATCCCCTAAACCTACGAGTTTACAAACACAATATATTGTAAAGAGTGCTCAAACAGAATCCAAAAATCAACGCTTTCAACTTATTACTGCAGCCGTTGGACTTTTTATTGCCGTCGTTCTAGGTATTGTTGCTCACTACCAATGGCTTGTGGCTGACGAACAAGAAAATATTGCCAAACAAGAACGTAATTTATCCATATTAAATAATATAGAGGCATTTGCTCATTTATCTTCAGCTCAATTGGCCACCGACAATCGCTTAGATGCATTATTATCAGCTACAAAATCAGCAAGATTACTTATTAGCAAAAGTGATTGGTTTGCAACCAATGGTAAGCTAAGAAAACATTTTTTAAACTTACATGAAATCGTCCCAAAAGTACTACGAGAAGCAATTTATGGAGCACAAGAACTCAATCGCTTAGAATGGCATGACGACAAAGTTCAAACGTTGGTTTTTACACCTGATGGCAAAAAATTAGTCTCGGGTAGCTCTGATACCACAGTTAAAATTTGGCAGCGAGATGGCAAATTATTACATACTTTGTATCATAAAAGCAGTGTGTACGGGGTAAGTGTTAGTCATGATAGCCGTTTAATTGTTTCGGCAGGTCGAGATCATACGATAAAATTGTGGGATATTGATGGAAATTTCTTAAGTGAATTTGAAATTCCAGGCGTTAAAATTAGAGATGTTAATATTAGTCGAGATGGACAATTTATTGCCGCTGCATGTGACGATAGCATAGTGCGAGTTTGGAAAATCAGTGGTGAAGAACTTTGGCTTTTAAGAGGACATGAAGGGGCAGTGCAAACTGTCAAATTTAGCCCTGATAGCAAAATGGTTGCTTCAGGCGGTAATGATAGAGTGGTTAAACTATGGAATATTAACACAGGTAAGTTATTATCGACTTTAGAAGGCCACCATGACCGTATACTAACAGTGGATTTCCATCCTAATAAACCTATTTTAATTTCAGGTAGTGCAGATAATACGGTTAAATTTTGGCATTTTTATGATATGCAAGCTTTATTAAGGCCCTACAACAGCCTACTTGCTCATAAAAATTGGATTTACGATGTAGAATTCAGCGCAGATGGTGATATGTTTGCAACCGCCAGTGCTAATGGGACCATAAAACTATGGAGCGCTGATGGCACATTGCTTGAAGAATTTGATAAGCCAGGGGTAAGAATGACTGACGTTAGCTTTAGCAATGATGGTGAATTACTTTCCTCAGCAGGAGGCGATAATACTATTCGTATTTATGCTCTAAAAGCCTTAGTTGCAGTCAAACGCTTAGAAGGCCATACCTCTGGCTTAAAAGATTTAGATTATAGTCCTGGTGGCAAAATCATTGCCTCTACTGCTACAGATGGTACTATCAGACTGTGGAATGCCTATGATTATCGCTTGATTGCGACAATTAAGACAAAAGGTAATGTGCGTGATGTGGATTTTGCTCTCACTGATAAAGGCTATATGTTGATGGCTGCCAGCTATAATAATTCAGTGCAATTTTGGTTATTGGGTGGGAGCTATAAACAACCTGAAAAAATACTTAATCAACATGAAGGACGGTTACTTAGTATTGCCGTACATCCAAACAATAAAATATTTGCCACCACACATTCTAATAAAATTCAATTATGGACAATGGATGGTCAAAAAATTAAATTATTAGAAGGGCATACTGAAGGGATTAACACACTTGTTTACAGCCATGATGGTAAATATCTTGCCTCTGGTGGTGCAGATGATATTGTTATAATTTGGGATGAACAAGGTAATCGGTTACATACTTTAAAAGGTCATTATTCTTGGATTAATAATATTAGCTTTAGTCCTGATAATAATCTAATCGCAACAGCAAGCTCGGATAAAACCATTGGTCTTTGGCGTACCTCAGATGGCGAGTTGGTGGATATGTTAAAAGGTCATGAAGATTGGGTGTGGGATGTTAATTTCTACCCAGACCCTAAAGACACACTCCTTGTCTCTGGTGGCGCAGATAATACGGTAAGAGTATGGGATTATCAACAGAACAAGTTATTGATTACCCTAAAAGGTCATAAAGGCTGGGTTCGTGCTGTCAGTTTTAGTCCAAATGGAAAAGAAATTGCCTCTGGTGGTGCAGATCAAAGGCTCATTATTTGGGAAACAGAAAGTGTTAGAAAACGTTTTTCAACTGATATGCACATCCAAATGACAGAATCTCTGCAAGTCAGTTGTCGTTTGCTTAAAGACTATTTAACAAATAATAATAAACTATCTGATATAGAAAAAAAAGTATGCCAGGGTTTGGAAAAACTACAAACTCTCCCTTTGGCTTTAGATAAACTACACGTTAAATAGAGAAACAATATATACTCAAGTTCAATTATATCGGTTTATGTCGACAGTAATTTTTACAGTTTTTTCGTGCCGCGCGGCAAAGTTAAGCGTTCTAATCTTGGCGTGTGAAGAGTATACATCAAAATGCAATCGGTGCATTTCCCTTTAACTATTTGATAATTCAGCTATTTCGAGTGAATTATTATATGAAGTAGACTAATGCTATAATACACTAACTATGTGGACAGAATTTTTAACAGCTTTATCTTTAGTGTTAGTCATTGAAGGCGTTATGCCTTTTCTCAACCCAAATCGGTTTCGAGACACGATGCAAACCTTAATTGGCATGGATAACACCAGTATCAGAACAGTGGGCTTTTTAAGTATGTTAGCTGGCATAATATTACTTTATTTGGTGCATTAATGACTTATCAAAATCGATGGTTACTGCCTGTTGGCATCACTGAAGCTTTACCCAAAGAAGCAAAACGTTTAGAAAAATTACGTCGTCAATTGCTTGATCTTTATCAAACTTGGGGATATGAGCAAGTCATGCCCCCCATGATTGAATATCTTGATTCTTTATTAGTAAGTGCTGATAAGGAGTTAGACCTCAAAACTTTTAAATTGACCGATCAACTCACGGGTAAGTTGATGGGGATACGTGCAGACATGACACCTCAAGTCTCCCGTATTGATGCGCATTATTTAAAACACCGTGGTGATATTCCTAATCGTTTATGTTATTTAGGGACAGTGTTACATACCTATCCTGATAGTTTTACTGGATTACGTTCGCCCTTCCAAGTTGGAGCAGAATTATATGGGCACAAAGGGGTTGCCAGCGATGTAGAAATTCTTTCTTTAATGTTAGAAACTTTGCATCAAACTAAGATTACTGAATATCACGTCGATATAGGCCATGTTGGCATTTATGAAGGATTATTGCAGCAAATGCAATTATATCCCACTCAAGAGTCTTTATTATTTGATGCTGTGCAACGCAAAGCTAGTACCGAAATTAAGTCATTGTTAGCAGAGTGGGGTATACCGCCACTATTAAAAACCATGATGCAAGCACTGATAGAACTAAATGGTTGTGAAGGTGTTTTGCAAGAAGCTCGTCAACGTTTTGAACATGCCACAACGAAAGTACATCAGGCGCTAGATTATTTGGATGCTTTAAGTCAACATTTCGGTCATGTGGATAAATTACATTTTGATTTAGCAGAAGTCAGTGGCTACCATTATTACACTGGGACAGTATTTGCAGCTTATATTGCGGAGCATGGCCAAGCGATTGCGCAAGGTGGACGTTATGATAATATTGGCCGTGATTTTGGACGAGCAAGACCCTCTGTTGGGTTTAGTACTGATTTAAGAGCACTTGTCTCATTACAGGCTATTGCTGACTCTCCAACCTCAGCTATTTTTGCCCCCCCCATACAAGATAATGCACTTTTAGTAAAAATAAATGGGCTGAGACAACAAGGTCATAAAGTGATTTGTGGGTTGGAAGGCCAACAGGGCGATGCCAATATGATGAGGTGTGATCAAATGCTACAATTAATTGAAGGAAAATGGCAAGTTGTGGCTTTATAGATGTGGCAATTTAAACCCTAAAATATAAAGTTTTTATAGCCTGTCGGATAGCGTCAGTCCCGCCTGCTTTAGTTGTATTATTTTTTTCTGTTGCCACTTATATTTCAACGTGGGTAAATGGTACAAAGCAAAAATAACAAATAATAAAAGTATATGTACCCACCAAACACCAATAAAACTAGGTATATCACCCCGTTCTACCCATTTTTTGGCGACATTGAGTAAATTATTGTAGACAAGATAAATTAAAATACCTGTAAAAATTTTGGCATATTGTCCTTGGCGCGGCGTTGTGTGGGATAATGGAATGGCAAGGGCTGCCAACAAAATGACGGAAAGTGGTAAAGATAAACGCCATTGTAATTCTGCAATAGCTGTCGACGTTTTATTTTGTAGAAGTAAACCCGTTGGTAGTGCTTCGTAATTTTGAGCACTATCAGGGGTGTCCACTCGTTTAGGAATTTTAATACTGTGTCTAGCAAATTTAGTAATCGTATATTCTAAGCCTTCATCCTTTTTTTCATAACGATAACCTTCTTCGAGTACTAAATATAAAATACCTTGTTGAACTTCTCGATAGCCACGTTTTGCGGCAAAAATCATGTTTTTACCGGGTAAATCTACTTGAGAAAAAACAGTCTGCATGATGTTAGTTTTGTCATCAATGCTTTCCGCATAAAATGCACCTGCCCCACGTCTAAATTCTTTGAAACGGCCTGCAGCAATACCACCCACTTCTGCTGCCACATTGGCTTGATTTTTTAGCGTACTCATTTGCTCTTCGGCCCAAGGGGCAAGTAGTAAAGAAAGAATACCAATAAAAACAGCAAATAAACCACTAAAAAGTAGGATGCTTTTAAAAGGTAATGGCATACCACAGGCGGCAAGCACTGTCATTTCATTATCTGTGTATAGTCTTCCCAACGTTAATAAAATGGCTAAAAAAAATCCAAGTGGCAAAATTAGCATTAAATCACTGAGTAATTTTAATAATAATAAACGTAAAATAAATTCAGCCGGTAGGGCACCGTTTGAGGCTTGCAATAAATAGCTCATAAAACGGTGACTGATATAAATGAGTAATAATAAAAAACTCAACGCAAATAAGATGTAAGTAATTTCACGCAGTAAATAACGGGTAATAATCAAATTTTTTCACCCTCTTACAAGGATTTCTGTGAAATGCAGAGGAATGCAAAACTTGTTTGACAAGATAAATCTTGCACTCCTCATAAGTAATAATAGGATTTGAATATAGTCAAATACCTATTTATCCCATATGCAACCCGCCATTAATGGCAATATTGGCACCTGTGATAAAGGAAGAACGTTCATCAGCTAAAAAGTTGACAACCCAAGCAATTTCATCTGGTTTACCTAAACGACCCATAGGAATTTGAGCAATGATGCCATTTAATACTTCTTCTTTAAGCGTATTCATCATTTGCGTTGCGATATAACCTGGTGAAATGGTGTTAACTGTTACCCCTTTACGCGCCACTTCTTGTGCTAATGACATAGTGAAGCCATGCATACCCGCTTTGGAGGCAGAATAATTGGCTTGACCAAATTGACCTTTTTGCCCATTGACTGAAGAAATATTAATCACACGCCCAAATTTTCTGTCAACCATACCACCAATAACTTGCTTGGTGACATTGAACACGCTGTCTAAATTGGAACGCATCACGGCATCCCATTGTTCATGTTTCATTTTACGCAAAGTACTATCGCGTGTAATTCCCGCGCAATTAATTAAAATATCAATAGGGCCAGCTTTAGATTCTGCTTCTTTCACCATTGCGGTGGCTGAATCGAAATTTGAGACGTTACCTTCCGCAATTTCAAATTCGTAACCTTCTGCTTTCATTTTGGCAACCCAACCTTCGCCATCATCAATACCCGCTAACCAAGAAGCAACAACTTTATGTCCTTGATCTGCAAGTGCTTTACAAATTTCTGTGCCAATGCCTCCCGTACCACCTGTGACTAAAGCAACTCTTTGGGTCATGCTAACATCCTCCTGAATGGTTATTTTAGTAAATATCTGTGGAGATTGTAGATCGGACACTGAAGAAAAGCAAAACTGGTTCAACTTGAATAATTAGAAACTAATTGTTATGCTTTTTTATAAATAAATTCTACTAATTTTCAAATATGAAAACGATTAGTTTTAGTCATAATTTACTCAGTGAAATGGTCGTTAGTTTGATTGTTTTGTTTGTATTGATTACGACGGTTTTACCAAGCGCAATAGATGCTATATTTGGCAAAGTCAAAACTCTGGAAGCCTTTAGCTTATCACAAGGGGTCAAACAAAGAATTGTAGAATATTACGCTCACACCGGAAAAATACTAACCAGTCCTGAACAATCTACTTTTAAAACTCAGGGACAATACGTTGAAAATATACAAGTCATCAACGGTACTATTCATGTCGATTTTGCTGAACAAAGAAACTTGCCCAAAGCCACATTAAGCTTTCGCACAGCAGTATTAAACAAAGAGACTCCCTATGCTTTATTCTGGGTTTGTGGTAATGCGGAACCGAAACAGGATTTTCAATGGCAAGCTAAATTGAACCAAACTTCTTTGCCCACTCCCTACTTGTTAAACCAATGTCGCCAAAGGAAATAATTCTATGATGATATATGATGATGACATCACGGCATTTTTTGAAGAATTAAGCCTATTACTCGCAAGTAATATTACAATGCAAGAAGCTTTGGCGACGGTACAACGTGGCCAGGAAAAAAAAAGTATCCGAGCTTTAATAGAGTTGTATCACGGAATTTAAGATGGTATTTTGCGAAAAGGAGGATATAAGAAAGAACAAGTTTTGTAAACTTAGGAGAACGAGTATGAAA
>JADGDF010000071.1 GCA_016745055.1 Thiotrichaceae bacterium
GCGATTTTCCTATGGTTGCTCGAACAATAAACGCAGGAAGAAACTCAACACTGTTGACCAAATGGCCAATTGGAGTGCTTAAATTGATGCCTATGGGGTGGCGTGCATGATTTCCTGACCGCCAAAATCCCAAATATTTAAGCGGATTTGTTGGTTATTAATAGCTACTTGCCACTTTTCAACATTAATGCCTTCGGTTTTGCTTTCTGCATCGTTGTAAGTGTTGTAAAGTAGACGATTAACCAGAGAAGTTTTGCCTACCCCCCCAATCACTTTGGCTTCGTTAAGAGGATATTTTTCTTCTTCTTTTTCCAACGACTGAGAATAGTCTCTGATGGCAGAAATCCCTTTTTCTGCTATTTCGTAGGGAGGAGTTTTGAGGGGATTCTTAGATATAAAAAGTTGGCATGAATTTTTGAGTTGGCCTATCTCTGCTGGCAACTTGTTTAACTTATTTGAATGTAACCACAAGTTCTGCAGTTGACCTATTTCTGCTGGCAACTTGTTTAACTTATTTGAATTTAACCACAAGTTCTGCAGTTGAACTATTTCTGCTGGCAACTTGTTTAATTCACATTGATATAAACCCAAACCAATGACTTGTTGTTGACTATTAAGTTGATAACCAACTGAATCATAGCTAATTTTATCAAGTTCTTTTAATTTCCGACCAATACGTTTTGCAAGTTGGGCAATAATTTCTAAATCGGTAGGCATGGGGGAGTCCTTTAATCTTTACAGTTGTTTCGGGAATGGAACGAAGTGGATTTCCTGACACTTCCACATCGCGGGTCAAGGTTTGTAACCTTGACCCAAACATTTTTGACTTCCGTAAAGTTATTTGAAACGTTCAGGTGCAAGTTACAAACCTGCACCCGCAAGTGAATGCTATCCAAAACCCACCATCATGCTCTGTGACTTATGTTAGAATGCTGCAAATTCACCAAAGAGGAATAGTAACGTGAAGGTTCAAACAATTACAACAACGCCATTCAGTGGCCAAAAGCCAGGCACTTCAGGTTTACGCAAAAAAGTGAATGTATTTCAGCAGGCTCGCTATTTAGAAAATTTTGTTCAGGCTATTTTTGATTCGTTAGACAATTTTCAAGGTAAAACGTTGGTAGTTGGTGGTGATGGTCGGTATTATAATCAGCAAGCTATCCAAATCATTCTAAAAATGGCTGCAGCCAACGGTTTTGGTAAAGTGATGGTAGGCCAAAATGGAATTTTATCCACACCTGCTGCCTCTGCTATTATTCGCAAATATCAAGCCTTTGGTGGCATTATCCTGTCTGCAAGTCATAATCCAGGCGGCCCTGAAGGTGATTTTGGCATAAAATATAATATTAGCAATGGTGGTCCTGCCCCTGAAAAGGTAACTGAAGCCATTTATGAACATACGCAAACCATGGGTGAATATCGTATTGCGGATTTGCCAAGCATTGATTTATCCCAACTAGGTGCTTTCACCCAAGAAACGTTTGTAGTTGAAGTGATAGATGCCGTGTCAGATTACGCAGAATTAATGGAAACATTGTTTGATTTTGACCGAATTAAAGAGTTATTTCAATCTGGATTTGCTATGCGTTTTGATGCCATGCATGCTGTCACTGGGCCATATGCCAAAACAATTTTGGAAAATAAATTAGGGGCACCTGTAGGCACAGTTATGAACGGTATTCCCTTGGAAGATTTTGGTCAAGGACATCCTGATCCAAATTTAACCTATGCCCATGAATTAGTTGAAATTATGTTCGGCGATAATGCACCAGAGTTTGGCGCTGCTTCAGATGGTGATGGGGATCGCAATATGATTTTGGGTAATCATTTTTTTGTCACACCTTCTGACAGTCTCGCAATTTTAGCGGCCAATGCACACTTGTCTCCTGGCTACAAAGACGGTTTGGCTGGTATTGCGCGTTCCATGCCGACGAGCAAGGCTGCCGATTTAGTGGCAGAAAAAGCGGGCATTGGTTGTTATGAAACACCCACAGGTTGGAAATTTTTTGGCAATTTGTTAGATGCAGGCAAAGCAACTTTATGCGGGGAAGAAAGCTTTGGCACGGGCTCTTCTCATGTCAGAGAAAAAGATGGTTTATGGGCCGTGTTATTTTGGCTAGATATTTTAGCAGCCCGTCAACAGTCTGTCGCTGGTATTGTCAGATCGCATTGGGCAACCTATGGGCGCAATTATTACTCTCGCCACGATTATGAAGGCGTCGATTCCCATGCCGCTAGTGCCTTAATGGATAATTTAAAACACCAGTTTGAAAAGCTTGTGGGCAAATTATTTGGCAATTATGAAGTTGAATTTTGCGATGATTTTAGCTATACCGATCCCGTGGACAATAGTTTAAGTTCAAATCAAGGGATTAGAGTTGGTTTTACTGATGGTTCACGGATTGTATTTCGACTCTCGGGGACTGGCACAGAAGGCGCAACCTTGAGAATTTATCTGGAATCATTTGAATCTGAGACAGCCAAACAAGATTTAGATGCGCAGATAGTTTTAGCTGAACTTATTCAAATAGCTAATGAAATTGCAGGCATTCAAAAATATACTGGACGTGAAAAACCTACAGTAATTACTTAGGAATAGAAATTAAATAACTTCCACAAGTTTTCAATCAGACCTGGCAGGTTTTCAAAACCTGCCAGGTCTTGTTTAAGATTTTATTTAGTTCCTGTTCCTTAGTTTGGTAGTCTTGTATAGTGATTTTATCTTACAAAAACCTGGCAAGTTTTCAAGTTCAGCCAGGTTTGCTGCAGCTCATATATAACCGCATCGAAAGTGTGAATTAGCTATCAGCAAACCAACGACGTACTAATTCAATTCTAAAGAGATAATCGCCTACTTGGTTTGTTTGAACAAGTTCACGTTTTTGTAGAAGCTTGAGTGCTTCATTTAAGTGGACTTCATTGGGAAAAGCGACTTGTAATCTCTGTTCACTTATGGCGTTATCTTGTTTGGCCATAAAACAAAGTATTTTTTTACCAAGTTCTCCCGCTTCTCCTTTCATGCCTATAAAAATACCGCCAGCTCTTTCAAGTACCTCAGGTATGGCTTCTTCGACATCTTTTTCTTGCACTTGTAATCTAAGTTCAGGAGGTTGCCCATTTTTGATAACAATAATTTCGCTGCATAATACTTGAATAAGTGCTGGGTGGTGATGCGTTAGGTCCAAAATTTTTTCCAAGGCTTCTGGTGTATAACGAAGCGGAAAAGCTTTGATAGGTGCCGTAATTAATTTGCAGGCTTCCATTTTGGATAAATACCCTAAATGCACGTATTGTAAATTAACCAGATAATACGACCAGGTTCCGTTGCCAAGTTCACCAATGGTGTAGGCACTGGCATAGATTAAACGAATTTTTTTGCAATGCTGCGCTATATAACGCAAGGTGCCAAGCACTGCATCTTTATTTGTGTGATGGGCGAAAATTTTTTCTAATGCTTCAAATTCGTCTAATGCTAGTAAAATTGAATGGTCTCCAAGTAAATCTTCTAATTCATCCAACCACGCTGTAAAAAAAGCTTGCTCATATTGGATACTCTCTATGTCTATATTTGGTAATGAAATATGAGGATACTTGGATTTGATTGATTTAGTAATTTCAATACAAAGTAAATAGAAAAAATATCCTTCATTTTTTGCGGTTGAAATTATGCTTGCAATCTTTTGTAGATCAACAAATACGACAATGACTTGTTTAGGTAACTCTGCTTGTAAATTGACTAAAATTGTTGTTTTACCCATTCTTCTTTGGCCATACAACAACAAAGAATTACCACCGAATTGGAGAACTTTTTCTTGAATATTTTTAATAACTTCCTTGCGTGGTGCAAAACTTCGAGTTTTATCATGTAAGGGTGTGCCGCAAATGTAAGGGTTGGGGACGCTTTCAACTTGATTGAGTCCTTCCAAATATTGCGTTAACATCATCACCCAAGTGTTGGCAAGGTATCCAAAACGTTGTATTTTCTGATCAGAAGCTTGATTATTAATATTAATGCCTATTGTCATACCTTTTAATTTATCTATTGCACTGTTAATTAATTCACTTTTCTGAGAAAAAATAGACTTAGTATTGGCAGCTTCAACAGCCAAACTACTTTCATAGAATGTTTCCAACAATTTTTTATCGTTTGTAGATAATACTTCACCAATTTTAATTTGTTTATGTATTTGGATAATTTGATCAATGTTTTGACTATTTCTTTCTAAAAGACATAAACTGCCTTCTAAGTGAAAAATAGGTACAGCCCAACTTTGTGGAGAATTAAGCAAATATAGTGCAGTTTTTTGAGCTAATTCAGGGCTGAGTTCTCTAACCTTTAATAAAATTTGGGGTAAATCTTTAAAGCGATATGACTGATTTTCATGCCAAAAAGAAGCATGTTGGGATAAAAGTTCAGCAACTCGTTCAGGGTATTTTTCCAGACGATTATATAAAATTAAGTGCCAAGCAGATTCTATAGGATAAACAAGCATGGGTAACCAGTATTTTTGAGTAGAGCCAACAATAAGCGCGGCTATACTAAAGATTAGTAGATATACTTCTAATTCACTACCTGCTAATGCAAAAAAACTTGCGATACATGCAATGGTACCTGAAATTAATCCTGCCCATAGATTGCTTATTTTTTCAGTCAATAAGTAAGCAAGAATAAACACCATGCTGAAAGTCAAACCATAAAATGTACCTCTTAATGGCCCTGTTATAATACGTTTGATATAGGTATTTGGATCAGTATAGGGTACGATATAAAGTACACTGTACAGAAATATAAATAAAATAACGCTTAATAGAACAGTTAGAATAAGTCCCCACATCCTTTTTTCTAAGAGTATAGTTAAACTTAGACCTGCAGTTATTGCTGTGCTCGTATAACAAACCATGAGTTCAATAGCTTCAGTTTCTTGTGTTGGGAAATCAATTGTTGACTGAATCCAAAGAAAGATCAACTTGCCAAGTAAATGATAGCCGACAAACCACACGACAAAAGGAATCAATACACCTGAAATAATTCCAAAAATAATTCCAATCCCTAAGTTTCCAATGTTACCTTTCAAGAATGTTTGAGAACTTTTTGGTTCTAGCTCATTGGTAATGCTCCCCGCAAAGCTTAGAGAAAAGGCTAATAACACAATAGCCCACCTGTCATCAACATAATCTGTTGTTAAACCAAATAATAAACCAATCAAACTGCCTAAACCACTTACTAATATGCCAAATGGTACCGAGACAATAAAACTGCAAAGCACACCTCCTGTTAAAGCTAACATAAAGCTTACAGCTATTCCATAAACTAAATCTTGACCAAAATGAGAGTAGGGATATCCCCCCGCTCTGAAAAACAATAAAATAATAATAGTAATATATACAACAACAAAAGGCTGTACAAATAGTGCTACTTTCCATAGTTGTTTAAGTTGTGGATTTCGATTAGGAAGTGTAGAAATGAGGGCAAAATTAGCTGATAGAGTTGTATCAATTTGATTGACAAATTGGCGCCACATTGAATGGTTAAATAAAAGCCAGCCAAGTAATTGAAAATAGGCTTTTAAGGCGTTAGTGCTCAGTGTTGTCTGTATTAACATCTTCATTTTTTCGGAAGTTATCAAATAAGTGACTAAATTTTATAGTAATTTCCTCAGATTTTTTTTGCCAATCTTTTTTATATTCACTATCAAAACGCAAGCTACAAAAATGTTGGAGTAGCACTGGCCATCCACCACTTTTTTCGATCATCCAATCATATTCTTCAACTGTTAATGGTTGCTGAAAATGTTTAATCAATGCTCTGGCATCATTTTTGATAAGAGGTTTAAGTTTAATCGTTGAAAATATATTGAAGAAAGGGGAATCTTTAGCATACTGCTTCGCCCATTTTTCAATGGGTTCTTGAGAAGTAACAACAAAACCGATATTACTTTTTTCACCTAAATAACGAAAGGTATTCCAGATATCAACTTCTAACTCAGGAATAGCCTTATGAATATTATCCATTAAAAATACGATTGGTTCTTTCAAATTTTCAACGATACTTATAAAATTATACAAATCACAAGTTTTGAGTGTTTCAACATCAAGCTTTTCCAATAAACGAGGTAATAAATAATCAATATTTCTTGTGGCGATTGAATTAAAGTCAATATAGGAAAATTGGAATTTTTTGGGCATCCAATGGTTTTCCCAACCTTGGGGCTGATCTGAGCGTAATTCTTTAGAGGATACACTCACAATCTGTTCCAAATAATTCAGGAGAGACGTTTTACCTGAGCATCGGCCACCAATAATAGCAATATGTTGCAAATTAGAATTATTCCACCAAGATGTTGAAAACCTCCGAAGTAATTCAGCATGTCCAAAAAATTCTTTTGGAGAGCAAATAGGGTTAAGATTTGGTTTTGTTGCCTCTGTTAGTATAGGTGATGTAACTTCCTCACGAATAATACCCCGCGCGACTAGACAAAATTCATCCCTCGTTTTAATACTCACTAGCGGGCACTTTTTATTTAATTCTTTATAACTATAGATGAGGGCATTGATTAAGGCGCCAATATTTTCTGGGTCTGGTAAATTTTGTGCATTTTTCCATGTGCCCACCGTTTTTCTATCTACTTTAATGCCACAAGCCTCAATTTTCCTTTGTAAAGAACTATTATTAAGATTGCATTCATACATATACTTTTCTAATAGTTCTGAAAACTGTTTTTTTGCCTGTTCTCTTTTTTCAGGGCTTTCCATTTTTATATTTCCACCTGAATTACATTGTTAATATAATAGCTTACTTTTTGTTACATCGCACGTAATTCAATATAAAAAATGTTACATAGCATGTAACAAAAATTTTAATTTATTTAAGAGTATAGAGGAAGGAAAAGCTGATAATAAAAAGTGGATAAACCACAATCATCGTATAGAAATCGATAACTTATGGTGAAATTTAATTTAAAACTATATGATAGATTGGTAAATTTTGGACTAAAACACGCCTAACAGTGTTTTGCTAGAAAAATTACGGGGCATTAATAAACGCTACTTTCTCCAGATGGACGATTTTTAAAGCGTTTGTAACTCCATTGATATTGGGTAGGGCAGGCATTGATACAACTTTCAATTCCCTGATTTAAAGCTGCCACACTTGTCTCTAAGCTATCAGAATTGATATTTTCAGGGGCAGGCAAGAAATGCAAATGGTATCCTTGGCCAGAAGGCAAACGTTCTGCGTAAACAAAAATTACTGTAGCACCTGTCTTTTTAACTAAACGAGAAACAAGTGTCATGGTATTTGCCATCATGCCAAAAAATGGAGCAAATATGCCTGCACTAGCATGAGTTGGGACTTGATCTGGTAAGATACCCACTACATTACTTTGATTCAACGTGCGATATAAAGCGCGAATACCTGTGGCATTAGTGGCAACGTAATGTCCTCCACTCCTTTGACGTGCATCTAGTATTAATTGTGCCAACCCTTTTAATTTAGGGGGTTTGTAAAGCGTTGTCATGCAGTAACGTGAGGCGCTATATAAACCTGCGATTTCCCAAGCACCCAAATGTGGAGTCAATAAAATCACCCCTTTTTTAGCGAATAGTGCTTTTTGTATATAGTGTTCCCCATCTACTTGGCTGATTAGAGATAGTGTTTTTTGAGTAGATCGTAACCATAAATAACCTAATTCAAGAAAAGTTTTACAGGTTTCAATTAAACTATGTTGAATTAATTGAGTTTGGGCTCCAGACGAAAGTTGTGGAAAACATAAGTAGATATTTGTTACTGTAACTTGTGCGAGGCGGGTAGAAGGGAAATGAGCCAAACTTTTGCCCACTACCGTTGCCACTGCGTGCGTAAAACGCAGTGGGAATATTGAAAAAATAAATAATATTCCTTTAATAAACCAAACGCGCATTTAACTTTCTTGAGAAATGCTTTTAGGAGGAGGATTGGTGCGTAAAACTGTATATAAAGCCTTCATTATCAATAAGATGGGGAAAATACCGTGCATAAAAAGATCAAATATGTCAATTGGACGCACCAATGTGCCCGCAAGTAACATACTAATTTTTTCAAATAAATGTGGTTCGGGTAAAAATGGCGCTAACCCTAATAACATTGAGCCTAGGAGTACGATTTCCCACGAGATTTTATCTAGCCATCGCATATAAGTCACCTTTATTATGTGTTCAAACGTTAATTAAGCATGCTTGTAGTATATTAGAATATTTCAGCCATTAGTCAAGTAAAATGACTTAAGTATAATAAATATTACGCAAATTTCATGCGTACTTATTAAATATTTTTGTTTAACTTTACTTAATTGTTCCATGACTAATTATGTTGGCATTACATTCAAATGAAATCTTGATATGCAAAAGAGTCTCTATTAGGATTTTTATCCTCATTGATTTATATCTGATAATGATTTTAATGCTTTTTGAGAAATGGATTTGAAATGTAATTCCTGTTGTGGATAAGCCAATTTAATATTTTCGGATTGCAAACGTTCTAAAATCATAAGTAGAACAGCAGAACGTACTGATAATAAGCCTGATTTGTAAACATTAATATGGTAACTAATACGAAATTTCATTGAAAATTCAGTAAGTTCTGACAATAATACCATTTTTTCAATATTTCGTTTAGGATCATGTAGAATCTCATGAAATTCATTAAGCACTTTATAAATAGTTTTTTCTACCAGACGTGGATCACTTTCATAACGCACGTTAATATACAATACTGTGCGCATGATTTGGTTACTATGCGTCCAATTGGTAAAGGCACTACTAATTATTTCAGAATTAGGCACAATAACTTCAGTGTAATCCCAAGTTTTTAAAGTCAGGGAACGAATGCCAATTTGCGTTACTTCACCCTCGTGGATACCACCAATATTAACGTAATCACCTGCGCGCAATGGCCTTTCTAAAAGAAGTAAAATACCACTCAAGAAATTATTGGCAATATTTTGTAAACCAATACCAATACCTACGCCTAATGCGCCTGCAAATACTGCTAGTGTTGTTAAATCCAAACCAATTAAACGCAAAGTTACTAATAAACCAATTAATACTACAAAATATTGGGTAAATACGGATAAACTATGTCGAATACCTAAATCACTAATATTTGAGTAAATCCAACGATAAGTAATTTGCCGACACCAACTACCAAACCAAAAAATACCCCATAAGCCAAAAATTAACAATAACAGATTTTTTAGACTAATGGATTTATTTGCCAGGGAAAATAGGGAAAAATTGAAAAAATCATTTAAATTTGCTTTGACAGCGATATTGTCATACCAACCATTGATTAAAAATAATAATAATATTGCAAATGCAAATAACGTGAGCGCTAATAAATTATGGGCCATAGGAATGATATCTTGAGTCCATAATAGGCCATAACGTCCACTTTTGAGGGCAGTATTTTTTAGAACTACAACTGTGTCTTGTAACCAACCACGGGCAATAAGCCAAATTGTCAGAATAATTAAAGATAAACTTAAATGTTTTGCCACAGACCAACCCAAATTGATATAGCCAATTAGACTGAGTAAAACAACGGCAAGAATGGCGAGTGGGAATACAAAACTAATTAAGTGTATAACAAATAACCAATGTCTTTTCAATTTAGAGGTGAAAAGCTGCAAAATCGCAGTTCTCAATCTCATTGCAGGTAAGAATGTGAGTGACAAAGACAACATAAATAATGAATCGATCCAAATGCTTGTTTCTGGTCCAATAGGTAAAACATTATGGCCCAATAGGGTAAATCCAGCTAAAGAGCTGATAATAATAGTAATAATTCTTAATTGACGATAAAATTTAGAACGATGGGTCGTCTGAAGTAAATGTTTAGTTGACAATAATATCCAAAATAGATTAACAAACACTTTGGCCACAAAAACGGTTAACAACAGTGTTAATATTAGGTTAACAGTTGTATTCATTGGGGAAAGCAGGAGTAAGCATAAAGCAATTATGCCAATCGCTGCTACCCAGCGCAGATTAATTAAGATAAGAGAAAGTAGAACAAATAAGGAATTTGTGACAAAATTTTGTTGAGCAAGCTGTTTAAAAGAGATAACAATCCTTTCAAGTCGCCTCTTTAACCAATACTTCATATTTAAAAATACTAATAAAATAGTAGTTAAATATATTAAAGATACCCAATAGTTAATTTGGGTTATTTTTTGCCATAAATTGAGTAAGCTATTCTTAATTGCTTTAAAAAACAAAGAAGGTAAGTTTAAAAACTCAGAAGCAAGTTGTTGCCAAGCTTTGGGTGTTGTCGGTAATTGACGTTGCTTTAATAAAATACGATGCAATGTTTGCTGATAACCTATTTCTAAAGTGGGTGATAACCCATGTCCCATTTGCGATGAATTATCTAGCTGTATTAATTGTGCTTGTAATGCATTGATGAGTCGAATGAATATTTTTTCAGTTTGTTGCACTTGCTGAATTTGCTTATCTTCAGCAGAGGCCATATTTTTTTCAGCCAGCTGTTTTTGTTGTTGTAATAAATTAATTTTTTCTGTTAAATGTGTTCTCAAAATTTCGACTTCAGTCAATAATTGCTTATTTTCTACAAGTACCCCTTTTGAAATTGGTTGATTTGCAACATCAGTGGTTAGCAAGTTTAATTTTTCCATGCGTTGTTGCAATATCGCTATTTTAACCTCTCTTTCCACTAATTTAGCTTTTTCATCTGCCTCTTGAATTTGAGTACGTAGTAAGTAAAGATAATAAGTGTCAATATCTTCTTGATGACGCATCGCATCCAATAATTTCCGTAATTCAATTGCCCGTGCTAAATGTTGTTGTTGAATTTGTTGATGACTACTTTCTAGATCGAGTTGTAAACGCAAACTATAAGCAACTTTGAAAGCTTGATAACGTTCTTTGGCTAAAGTAACCTGTTCTTTCGCTAATGCTATGTGGGCTTGTAGCATAGTTGAATTTTGCTGTTCTAATTCAATAAATTCTGTGCGTAAAGCTATATCTTGAATTAAACTATCAATTTTTGGCTTATTTTCTTCATTCTTTTGAAGTTTATCTAGTTGTATTTTTTGAATTTCTAGCCCATTTTTTTGTTTTTTAATTGTTTCCTCTGTACTTTGGTACTCTAGTTGCCATTTTTCCAATTCAATTTGAGTAATTTCTTTCTGAATTTCAGCTTGTTCTAGTACTTTTTGGGTGATATTTTCTGGCGTAGCATTTTTAATTTCCTCTTGAAGCTTTATTTTTTCTGAACTTAATGAATTTTGCCCATTTTTCAGTAATATTTGCTTTTCCGTAATAATTTTACGCCGTTGTTCAATAAGCTGTGGAGAGAATGCCGAAGAAAACAGGGTTGTAGATGTGTCTAACTCAGTTTCACTATTGCGAATAAGCTCATCTGCTATAGCTAAAGAGATCGATGAGACTAAATAAATTAATAAAATGAGCGTGTGTTGCATAATAACGAGGAGAACGATGAACAATCTTTAAGAGAATAGCACATATAATTTATCCTGCCTATATATCCTCAAAGCGTATCAAACTTTGTTTCGTCAGTGCCTAAAACCTATTTTGCAAGACAAATTTTGGACACTTTGAAGGACGAAATGATTTGTTGAAAGCATAGACTTCAAAATATTTGTTCAGTTTTACCACTTTAAGCCTTGGCATTTAAAAATTATCTTAACGCTTACCTGTAATGTGATAAAAAATAATTACTTTAAATATGCTTTATTCGCCAAATTTTAGGGCCAGTTTCATGTACTGAGCGCCCTTCTACATCAACAGCGACAGTCACTGGCATATCTTCGACTTCAAATTCATGAATTGCTTCCATGCCCAAATTTTTAAAGGCAATTACTTTAGAGGAACGGATGGCTTTGGAAACTAGATAAGCGGCACCACCAACGGCCATGAGATAAACGGCACGGTATTTTTTGATGGCTTCAATCGCGACTGGGCCACGTTCTGCCTTGCCTACCATGCCAATAAGTCCTGTTTTTGCTAACATCATGTCTGTGAATTTATCCATTCGAGTGGCAGTTGTTGGGCCTGCTGGGCCGACAATTTCGTCACGTACCGCATCTACTGGACCTACGTAATAAATGAAGCGATTGTTAAAATCGACACCTGGTGGTAAAGATTGGCCTTGGGCAAACAAATCCGCAATTCGTTTGTGAGCAGCATCACGGCCTGTCAGTAATTTACCATTTAATAATAAAGTTTCACCAGGTTGCCATTGCGCAATTTCTTCAGGCGTAATTGTGTCAAGATTTACCCGTCGGGCTTTTTCAGCAATATCCCAGGTGATAGTTGGCCAGTTATCTAGATTAGGAGGCACAAGCTCAGCAACACCACTACCATCAAGTGTAAAATGGGCATGACGTGTTGCAGCACAATTAGGAATCATGGCAATCGGTAGAGAAGCTGCATGAGTAGGATAATCTAGAATTTTGACATCAAGTACAGTGGTCAAACCTCCTAAACCTTGTGCACCAATGCCCAAAGCATTGACTTTTTCATAGAGTTCCAAACGTAGTGCTTCAATTTTATTTTGAGCACCTTTAGCTTGTAAAGTCTGAATATCAATTGGGTCCAATAAGGATTCTTTAGCAAGCAACATGGCTTTTTCGGCTGTGCCTCCAATACCAATGCCCAACATACCGGGTGGACACCAACCAGCACCCATTTTTGGCACAGTTTCAAGTACCCAATCAACAAGGTTGTCACTGGGATTCAGCATGGCAAATTTGGCCTTATTTTCTGACCCGCCCCCTTTTGCAGCTACCTTAATTTCTACTGTATTTCCTGGAACCAGTTCCATATGGACAACCGCAGGTGTATTATCTTGGGTGTTTTTACGATGTCCTGCCGGATCGTTCAATATTGAAGCGCGTAACACATTGTCTGGATGCAAATAAGCGCGTTTAACACCTTCATTCACCATGGCCGTGACACTTTGGGTTGTTTCAAAATGTACATTCATGCCGATTTTTAAAAATACCACTGCGATACCTGTATCTTGGCAAATGGGACGTTTGCCAATGGCACTCATACGAGAATTAATGAGAATTTGAGCAATGGCATCTTTGGCAGCTTCAGATTGCTCTTTTTCATAAGCCTGAGTTAAAGCAGTGATATAATCGACAGGATGATAGTAGGATATGAATTGGAAAGCATCTGCAATGCTTTGGATTAAATCGTTTTCTTTGATAGTAACCATGCTAATATATGAGTGTGTATTTTAGTTTTGTATTGATTAAGCAAAGCTGTTTTAAGTTGCTTTTGCTTCTTTAATTGAATGTTATGCAAACTAATTTTCAATCACCTAAATTCCTCCTTATTAAATAAAGGGCTGGGGAGGAATAGTCATTGATTATCTTATTTAGAATTACCCGACGTAATATCAATCCTTTAAGGATTACTGAATGAAAATCTATTCTTACAAAATTAAGTGAAGACTAACATAATGACTTTTAGCCCAAAAATTTATAATTCTTTGACTGTATTTTATGATTATTTTACACTAAGCGTAGAAATTTCGTTTCTAGGATAGATTTATGAAAAAACGAATGTATGCACAATGTCCTTACTGTCAGACGCTGTTTCGTGTGACCGCTGCACATTTAAATATATCACAGGGCTATGTGCGGTGTGGACATTGTGAACATATTTTTAATTCGACGACACACTTGATCAATGATGCGACAATAACAACAAAACGTAGACCCAATCAAAAAGCCACTGACAAAGAATTAGAAGTTGATGCGGCGGCTGATAAAGACGTTCCTGAATTACTTAGAGAAGACATTTATACCCCAGCAAAGTACATCAGTCGTTTGAGCAGTATTCTTTTGTGGGGATTGATGGCTTTATTATTGATGGCATTACTTTCAAGCCAATATTTTTGGTTTGCAAAACGGGATTGGGTATTACAACACCCACAAGTGAGACCTTGGTTAGAAAGCCTTTGCTATAATTTATTGTGTGCTTTGCCCGCTACGCGTAATTTAAAAGCCTTTCAAATCAATGAGCGTTTAGTTCAAGTCCATCCTGAAATTGAAAATGCGGTTCAAATACAAGCTAATTTTGTAAACCAAGCCAATTTTATACAACCCTATCCTCAAATTTTAATTACCTTTGAGGATGTCGATGGTCAACCTGTAAGGCAACGTTTGTTTAGTGCAACAGAGTATCTTGGTAAAGATCATACTGGCATGATTGCAGCAAATGGCGTTGTGCATTTTAAATTAGAGCTAGTTGATATGGGAGATATGATTGAAGGTAACGATATTGTGCATGGATATAATTTTGAGTTTTTTTAGAAACCATAACAATCTAATTATTTAGGTATGCAAGATTATCAACATTAAAGTTTGCATGCCTAACTAAACACATATAATAGAACACAGGACTGCAAGATTTATTTTGCACACTCAAAGTTTGTACACCTGTAAAACCACCCACAGAACAACTCATGTTTGAATACACTCGTGATAATACTCGCCAATTTTTCTTTGACAGTTGGCATAAATACCAAGAAAAAAAACCTTTGCAGCCTTTAGAACAACAGGTATGCGATATTATTTCAATTCATCCTGAATACCATCCCATGTTGGCAAAACAACAGATAGAAAAAGATTATTTACCTGAAGCAGGAGAGACCAATCCGTTTTTGCATATGGGACTACACTTGGGCTTGCGTGAACACATTGCCACTAATCGTCCTAATGGTATTCAAACTATTTACCAAACATTGGCCCCGAAAATGGCAAGTTTGCATGACTTGGAACATCAAATGATAGAATGTCTAGCTGAAGCGCTATGGCAATCGCAGCAGTATGGTACACCGTTGAATGAACAGGCTTATCTCAACTGCCTCCAACAACTTCAGTATACGTCGTCGATGAAATGAGCGAAAATTCTTCCAGACCTTCAAAATATGGTAAAGGCATTTACCTATTGCCTAATTTATTCACCACTGCCGCTTTATTCTCTGGTTTTTATGCCATTGTTGCGGCTATTGGTGACCGCTTTGAAGCTGCTGCCATTGCAATTTTTATTTCTATGATTTTTGATGGCGTTGATGGCAGAGTGGCGCGATTGACTAATACTCAAACAGATTTTGGTGCGCAGTATGACAGTCTTGCTGACCTTGTGTCGTTTGGTTTGGCCCCTGCTTTATTAATGTATGAATGGTCACTTTCTCATTTAGTCAATATGTCAAGTTTTTTAGGGAAATTAGGTTGGTTAGCGGCCTTTTTTTACACCGCAATGGCTGCTTTACGATTGGCGCGTTTTAATACACAGGTAGGTAAAATTGATAAAGCCTACTTTCAAGGGCTTGCCAGTCCAGCATCTGCCGCGATTATGGCAGGATTTGTTTGGGCATGGACGAATGAAGATTATCAAATTAGTGGCGACACGCTTGTTTTACCTGCTTGGTTGATTACCATAACTTGTGGCGCTTTAATGGTCAGTCGTTTCCGTTATTATAGCTTTAAAGATTTAGACCTTAAAGGACGCGTGCCTTTTGTCACAATTTTAGTCATTGTACTATTATTTGTACTAATTTCTATTAATCCTCCGCTGGTTTTGTTCGCCAGTTTTTTCTTATATGCGGTTTCTGGTCCCATTATGACACTTATTCAGCTACGTAAACGCAGGAAACGTAACCGTGGTGGTAATTCTGAGACTTAAGTTGCTGCCATGATTTGGTTGCACCTTATGGGTAATCAGGAATAAATTTGGTTGGTATAATATGCTACCCCTTTTAACTGTTAGCGGAAAAATCATGCAACAACGTACACTATTATTAGTATTTTGCTTGTTACCCTTATTGGGTTTTGCTGAAGAAAATGAGGAAGAAGAGCAAAAATTACCAAATGAATTGGAAAATATTACTTTGCCCAATTTTCCAAGTGCTGGAAGTCCGACTTATACATTTCCAGTAGATAGTACAAATGATTTCATTTTTAGCATTGACGCTAATAGCTTGACCATTGATGCAGATGAAATTATTCGTTACACGGTTATGCTAACCTCGGCTTCAGGGGCACAAAACGTTTTTTATGAAGCAATACGTTGTATCACAAGAGAGTACAAAATTTATGGTTATGGCACTAATCATAGTCAGCATTTTCAGAAAAAGAGAGAAGTTGAGTGGCGACCAATACATTTGAACGAAAGAGGAGTGATGCGCTACCGTAATGCATTATATACACACTATTTTTGTGATAGATACACACGTAATCCATTTCCTCAGTTCAAAGTCATTAGAAATCTGAAATTAGGCGTGGAAGCAAGTATATTTAAGTATGTTGATTAGTTTTGGAACTTTGCTCTCGAAACATTGAAGCAAGCATTATTTTGGCTTTTAGCTATCAAACCCATTCAGCTTATTGTTGATGGCAAAAACACTTTCGTTAAACCTAGAAAATCATATTTGGTTATTCATGTGGCTTCATGTAAACTGGGCAATACAAATCTCAAGATGATAATTACATGATAATGGCACAAATCAATGTAATTTGAGAACACATAGATAAACCATTATGATACGTTGGGTAAGCTGGGGAATTTTAGTACTATTTATGCTAGTCACCAGTTGGCTTATGTGGAGCTTAGAGGCTGACAATGAAGAAGTCATCGCTCAAACACGTTATATTCCTGACTATACTTTGGAAAATTTTGCCACTGTCCATATGGATGTAGAAGGTCAAGTCAGTGATCGGCTGTTAGCAAAAAAAATGGCTCACTACGAAGATGCGCAAACTTTTTTGACTCAACCTTATATGATCTTTTATGAGCAAAATCAACCCAGTTGGACAATTTGGGCTGAACAAGGACAGCTTTCAGCAGATGGCAATCAAATTTGGTTATTGGGAGAAACAACTTTCCAACGTCATCACGATAGTAGACCATTGACCATTATTTCTCAAAATGTACTGCTTAAACGAGATAAAGAATATGCAGAAACGCAATCACCAACAACGATTCGCCATGTAAATGGTGAAAGTCATAGCGTAGGTGCACGGGTGTTTATGTCAATTCAGCAAGTAGACCTACTTTCTCAAGCAAGGGGGCATTATGTACCGCAAACAACACAATCTTCTAATGATACTCAGTAAACAATTTACACTCTTTATATTCAGCGGACTATTGGCTTTAGCCAGTTCATCTGTTTTTGCCTTAGCGACTGATCGAGAAAAGCCGATTAATATCGAAGCAGATAAAGCGACCATTGATGATGTCAAAGGCATTGCGATTTATGAAGGAAATGTGGTGATTACTCAAGGTACAATTAAGATAAAAGCGGCTAAAGTCACGCTGACGTATACAAAAAAACAAGATTTAAAACAAGTCGTTGCCGTAGGTAATCCAGTGCGTTTTCAACAAACACCTGACGGCAAAAAGCCAGATGTCCATGCCAGAGCGCAGAGAATAGAATATCAAGCTAACAACGATACCTTGCACTTAGTAACAGAAGCAGAAGTTTGGCAAGCTAAGGATAAATTTTCTGGTCATCGTATTCGGTATAACACTAAAAATGGCCTTATCCAAGCAGATAAAGGCAAAAAAGAACGTGTTAAAGCCGTTATTACACCCGCTAGATAATTCATGAGTACATTAGCAGCGCTTCATTTGGCTAAATATTATAAGTCACGTGCAGTTGTTAAAGATGTCAGTTTGAGTGTTAGAAGTAGTGAAGTTGTTGGATTACTTGGTCCAAATGGTGCGGGTAAAACCACGAGCTTTTACATGATGGTGGGGTTAATTCACTGTGATCAGGGACAAATTGTACTGGATCATCATGATATTACTTCTCAACCTATGCACCAGCGTGCACAAATGGGTCTAGGCTATTTACCCCAGGAACCTTCAGTATTTCGTAAGCTATCTGTTGCAAATAATATTCTGGCCATCCTTGAAATTCAAAAACATTTTACCAAAAAACAAAGAGAACGACGTCTTTATGAATTATTGGATGAATTGCATATTCGCCACTTATATCATAGTATAGGTCTGAGTCTTTCAGGGGGAGAAAGACGGCGGGTAGAAATTGCGCGTGCTTTAGCGGCTGAACCAAGATTTATTTTACTAGACGAACCCTTTGCAGGCGTTGATCCTTTAACAATTGTTGATATTCAACGTATTATTGCCCACCTATGTAGTTTAGATATTGGTGTTTTAGTGACTGATCATAGAGTAAAGGAAACTCTGGGCATTTGTGACCGTGCTTATATTGTGAATGAAGGGGTATTAATTGCGGAGGGCCCCCCCGAAAAAATTCTTCACAATGAGCATGTTAAAGAAGTTTATTTAGGCCATAATTTCAAATTATAATAATATTGATGTAAAAAAGACCATTAAGTACCATGAAACAAAGTCTTCAACTACGCTTAGGGCAACAAATTACCATGACACCACAGTTGCAGCAGGCCATTCGGCTGTTGCAATTGTCGACGCTTGAGTTACAGGTAGAAGTTCAGCAAGCACTAGAGACAAATATCATGCTGGAATCTACGGACGATATTGATGAGGACGGTGAAGAAGAAGCTGATAATACAGAAAGCGAAGCGTTGAATGGTCATGAAGATGAATCAGTTTTATCCTCTGAAAGTAATGATGAAATCAAATTAGATGAAGCGGCTGAAATGCCTGAAGATTTAGCGGTGGATAGTAGTTGGGAAGACACTTATAGTTATGAATACGCTTCCCCTAGCGGAAATACTAGTCATCGCGACGAAGACGATACCCGAGACCCCTTTAACCAAAAAATTGTTGAGGAATCCTTACAGGATCATTTACGTTGGCAATTAGATTTAACGCCTTTCAGTGAAATAGACAAAGCCATTGCATTGGCAATCATTGATTCTATTGACAACGATGGTTATTTAAAAGCGCCCTTAGAAGATATTATTGGAAGCCTAGACTTAAATGAGCTAGATGAAGATACTACCATTGAAATGGATGAAGTTGAAGCAGTATTGCACCGAATTCAACGTTTTGATCCTGTCGGCATTGCGGCAAGAGACTTAGCTGAGTGTCTCATGTTACAATTGGAAGAGTTCAATGAGAAAGATACGCCGTGGTTGGTAAAAGCACGAGTATTGATTAAAGAACATTTGTCTTTACTTGCTGCCCATGATTATACGCAATTAGCGAAACGTATGAAGTTGAGCCGTGATGATTTACAAGCAGTAATTGATTTAATTCAGTCTTTAACTCCACGGCCTGGCGCGCAACTTGCCACGCATCAAGCCACTTATATTGTACCTGATGTTTTTGTCAAGAAAGTTAAGGGACAATGGAAAGTCGAATTGAACCAGGAGGTTTCACCAAGATTACGAGTAAATCCTCACTATGCAGGTTTGGTTACTTCTTGTCGCAATGATGCGGATACCACCAGTCTTAAAACTCACTTACAAGAAGCGCGTTGGTTTATTAAAAGTTTGAAAAGTCGGCATGAAACCCTAATTAGAGTCTCAAATTGCATTGTGCAACGGCAAAGTGAATTTCTAGAATATGGCGATGAAGCCATGAAGCCATTAGTTTTACACGATATTGCCAAAGAATTAGAAATGCATGAATCGACAATCTCGCGCGTAACGACTCACAAGTACATTCATACGTCGAGAGGTATTTACGAATTAAAATATTTCTTTTCGAGCCATGTAAGTACTGACAATGGGGGAGAATGTTCATCCACTGCCATTCGAGCGTTGATCAAAAAATTGATTGCGAATGAAAATGCAGCAAAGCCATTGAGCGATAGTAAAATAGCTGATTTGTTAGCTGCTCGAGGAATTAAAGTCGCCAGACGCACGGTAGCAAAATATCGTGAAGCCATGGTAATACCACCCTCTAATGAGAGAAAACGTTTAAAATAATAACTTTATCAGATACAGGTTGTAACTGTTTAACGACAAAAGGAAGGAAAAATGCAACTTAACCTTAGCGGACACCATATCGACATTACGCCCGCCTTACGTAGTTACGTAGAAACCAAGATAGAAAGATTGGAACGCCACTTTGATCATGTAACCAACGTTCATGTTGTTTTAAGTGTAGAAAAGCTCCGTCAAAAGGCCGAAGCAACGTTACACGTCAGCGGTGCTAATTTATTTGCCAACGCTGAGCATGAAGATATGTACGCTGCCATTGATGCGCTCACAGACAAATTGGACAAGCAAATCAAGCGGCATAAAGAAAAAATGAAAGACCATCACAAAGAAGATGGTCGTGTTTCCCAACACATTGATTAATTAAATTGTTATATGATTTTCTTGCTATTGGCAAGATAAATCTTGCACTCCTTGTTAGGAGTGCAAAACTTTGGGTTACAAGATAACTTGTATATACTTTAGCAGGGGAAACCCCAATAAAACCTACACATCACACCACTTGAGTTTAGTTGGCATTATCGCTATGCAAATTGCAGATATTCTTTCACCTGAACGCATTTTATGCCACGTCCAGGTCACTAGTAAAAAGCGCGTATTAGAATATTTTAGTCGGTTACTTGCCACTGAAGAAACCACCTTAACCAGTCACCAAATACTGGAAAGCTTATTGGCGCGTGAACGCCTTGGCAGTACAGCTTTAGGTAAAGGCGTGGCAATTCCTCATGCCCGAGTTTCTCAATGTCAACGAACATTAGCCGCTTTTTTGCAAACAGACGAAGGCATTGATTTTGATGCCATGGATAGGCAACCTGTTGACTTATTATTCGCGCTGATGGTCCCAGAAGATTCAACCGAAGAACATTTAGAAATTTTAGCGCAATTGGCTGAAATGTTTAGCGACGAAAAATTTAAAGAAGCCTTGCGTCGCACCAAAGACTGTCACGAAAAATTTGACTTACTCGTACACTGGCAATCCGCATATGGCAACGCTGAGTATTAACGACCTATTTAAGCACCATGCGCATGACCTGGCACTACAGTGGATAACAGGGCGTGAAGGTGGAGGCCGTACCGTTTGTCTGGAACGCAAGAAAAAATTAGGCAATGTGGGCTACCTCAACCTCATTCATCCACATTGTGTTCAGATTATTGGCTCGTACGAGCTAGATTATTTAAAATCACTTTCTGAAGCAGATTATCAAGAAGTGCTTGATTCACTGTTTTACAATGAGGCACTCGTTTGTATTATTATGACAGATAGTTGTACTCTCCTGCCAGAACTTAAAATTTATACCGAAAGACATCGTATCCCTCTCTTTTCTTCCCAGCTATCGGGTGAAAGTGTTATTAATTATTTGCATTCCACCTTTGCACGTTTGCTTGCCGAGCGAACAACTTTGCATGGTGTATTTATGGATGTATTTGGTATGGGAGTATTGATAATGGGAGGTAGCGGTACAGGTAAAAGTGAGTTAGCATTAGAGCTCGTTAGTCGAGGACATCGCTTAATTGCTGATGATTCGCCCGAATTTTCCAAAGTTGCACCCAATGCAATTTTAGGGGCTTGTCCGCTCAATATGACCCCATTTTTGGAAGTACGTGGGCTGGGTATATTAAACGTACAAGCACTCTTTGGTGAAAGTGCAATCAAAAAAGATAAATATTTAAAATTGATTGTGCAACTCGAACATATGACTTCTGAAAGATTGCAAAAAATCGATCGTTTGCAAGGCGATTATCGTATTCGCAAAATTTTGGGTGTAGATATTGCGGAAATTGGTTTACCTATTGCGCCAGGCCGAAATCTTTCTGTACTTTTAGAATGTGCAGTGCGTAACCACAACTTAAAAATGCAAGGTTATAACGCAGCTGACGAGTTTTGTGAATTACAACGTCAAGCCATGCGACAACTTGATGAGTGGGATTGATTTCAGTCGCCGAAGATAAGCAGTTTATTTTTCAAAAAATGGCTGGTTAATGTAATCAATGATTAATTTTGCCTAGCAAACTAACATTTACCCTCCTAATTAAGCTGGCATTATTGAATTTTCATCCTTTCTTTAGATATTAGTGACATTATTTTTGATTTATCTCAAGATGAAATCATGAATGTTAATAATCTTATGTCCAGCTTTGTCATTAGAAAAAAATTACGTCATGTTACATCAATAGAGTTGTATCACGGAATTTAAGATGGTATTTTGCGAAAAGGAGGATATAAGAAAGAACAAGTTTTGTAAACTTAGGAGAACGAGTATGAAA
>JADGDF010000241.1 GCA_016745055.1 Thiotrichaceae bacterium
AGCCTGTGAGCATGTGGTATTACTTCGCTCATTATTGGCCGAGAATTTTCAGCTTATTGCTGCTCCAGAAACCGATTTTTGAGGGGCGGTGACTATAGAAACGAGTGAAAAAGTCATGCCTTACATGATCCCAAACAACCCGTTGAAATTTTACGAACAATTCACATATTGCTTGTGCTGTGCATATGACGGATACAGAAGGTGATGAATTGATTAAAGTGAAGGTATGTTAATAATTAGCATGGTTTTTCTCATTCCACGCACTTGCATGGAATGAGTACGAGGATGCTCTAACGTTCTCCTTTTTAATAGGAACACTAGTGCGTTGTCACGAGTTAATAAAAAGGTTTTTAGACCTCAACTACAGTTAATCCTATTGAGTAAGCTGCTTGAATTTGTTTTCTGTCTGAAGACACAAATTGGTCTGGTGAGTACGTTAAAGCACATCCTAAATGGATAGCATCCATAGCACGTAAAGGATGATTTTCAAGACAACTAACTACATGAGAAAGCACCTTTGGTGTAATTTGAACTATTTCTATATTTTTTAAATCAATTGAAATTAACTTTCTAAGTTGCTTGTATTCCTCTATGGATATTTTGCCCTCTCGAGCTAGTTGACAAAGCGTTGAAACAATTTCTGGAAAGCAAATAACACTCAGCGCTAAAGCATCAGCATCTTGGTAAATTTTTATGACCGAATGACTACCAACCTCGTTAATATACAGTTTAACGAAAGCAGAGGTGTCGAAAAAAACTTTCATTCGTTGGCATCCATTCTATCCTTTTGGATTTCTTGACTTAAAGATAAACCTTGAATAGTCAAGCTTGGCGTAGCCTTTTTCCATGTTGGCATTTTTTCTTCATTAAGTAGTTTCAACTGAATTGCTTCTTGAATAAATTGCAACATACCATCGCCACGTTGTAGTAATTTTTGTGCTAATTCATCAGACAATTCAATAGTAAGCTGCATGTTTTACTCCTACAACAATATTTTCAAAAATAAGGGATTCTTGGTTTGATGCCTTTGAACCATGAGAGCACGATACTCTTTGTCCAACACCTTGCCATATTGCTCCAAATAATCCACAATCAACTGAGTTTTATCCGCATCCGACAATGGTTGAACCTCAAAAACTTCCCCAGTTAACCCATTGTCCTTTGAGGTCGAAACAATCAAACGAATTGACGGAGGTAGCGCTTCCAATAACCAATCCACCGTGCCTTGCGCCTCATCCAATTGATTTAGCCCATCAATGATGACCACGACTGGCTCAACATCTTGTTGCACTAACGCATCCAATTTTTCCCGCATGATTTCCGTTGAATACGGAATTTTTTCTTCCAAATTAAACTGATAACGCTGTTGTAAACTTTCATGAAGCCGTTGCATAATCACCACCGGATGCGCACCACGTTCTGACACCTCACAAAAATGCCAAAATAAAAAACGCCCACTTTCCTGATACAGCTTACCCCAATTCGCCAATAACGCCGACTTGCCCATGCCCGCATCACCTGTCACAATCAACGGTGTATTGCCTTTATCCACCCACGCCGTCAAACGCTCAAAATCCGCCGCCCGACGAATATAAACCTGCTGCAATGTATTGGCAAAATTTCATGTTCAGCCTCTTCCAAAGTGCGATCGCTAGGAATATCATCTTCAGGAAAATCGGCTTCAATCAACGCCCACAACTGTTCTGTAATTAACTCAACTAAATCATCGGGTTTTTGATACGTCGTAACCGGATAATGCCAGGTTCGGATGCGCTGTTTGAAATTAACTTGCTTATGACGATTTTCCGCCGTATCCGTGTAATTCTCTCGGACATTTTTTGGCATCATTTTCCCATAATTTTCATCCCGAAAATAAAACAACGCTTGGATCATTTCTTCATCTTGCCAAGCTTGCCCCGAGGTCATATCAAACAACGCATGTAAAATTTCCAATTCAGTCGCACTACGCTCAGCATACTCTTTCACCCTCGGAAAGCGCTGACGGGTGACTTCGATCTGTCTCGGCGTCAATGCAGAACCATAACGTTCACCCAAAATGCCCAACATATACGTACTTTCGCTCACTCGTTCCAAACAGGTCAACACCGCATCATCGGGATTATCTTGCTCAGAGGCACCCCATCGCAAATCAATTTCTGTCAGTGTGAGTTTGCGTGCCTTACAACGTTGGTGAATTTCAGGGAAAATTTCTCGGGTTAACACTTCTCTCTCATCTTGCATCCCTAAAAAAGTAGAAGAAACAAAGACTTTAACTTGTCGAGATTTAAAATTTTTCATGGGATTCACCTTATGGCACAATAGTACGTAATGTCGGTAATTTTAGAATTAAACGTATAAACAAACAAACTTTTCTTGTTCCGTGCGCTAACGTGGAATTCCTTATTTTCAAATTCTGCTTAGTTCGTCGGTAACGAGAAAATTAAAGAATGATAGCTATGCGCATCAAAGATAAATACATCAGTCCCTTTACTGATTTTGGGTTCAAAAAACTGTTTGGCACAGAACCCAACAAGGATTTATTGATTGATTTTCTCAATACATTGCTGGACAAAGAAATTGGCCAAATCACTGATTTGACCTACTTACCTAAAGAACAACTACCGGCTATTTCGGATGATAGAAAAGCCATCTTTGATATTTACTGTGAAAATAAAGCGGGGGAAAAATTCATTGTTGAAATACAAAAAGCTAAACAAAACTACTTCAAAGAACGCAGTATTTACTACTCCACGTTTCCCATCCAACAACAAGCAGAAAAAGGTAATTGGAACTTTAAACTCAAAGCCGTGTATACCATTGGTATTTTAGATTTTGTATTTGATGAAGACAAAAACGATAAAGAAGTCTTTCACCACAAAGTCCAATTAGTTGATAAACAAACCCAAAAAGTGTTTTACGATAAATTGACCTACATTTATCTTGAAATGCCCAAGTTCACCAAAACAGAAGCTGAACTTGAAACTCACTTTGATAAATGGCTTTATGTCTTAAGAAATTTAGAAGATTTAATAGAAAGGCCTAAAAAATTACAAGAAAAAATCTTTCAAAAACTCTTTGAGCAAGCAGCCCTTGCTAATTATTCAGAAACAGAATATGCCGCTTATGAAGAAAGTTTGAAAATCTATCGTGACTTGAAAAATGTCATTGATACGGCCTATGATGAAGGAATTCAACAAGGGTTTGAACAGGGCGTTGAACAAGGTATTGAACAGGGTATTGAATTGGGAGTGCAAAAGAAAAACTTGGATAATGCTCGAAAAATGAAGCAAAAAGGTTTTCTCATTGAAGATATTGCAGATATTACTGGTTTAAGTATTCAACAAATTGAAGAATTGTAGCCATGCGCATCAAAGATAAATACATTATCCTGCTTACTAAAAACTGATGATTTGAGTAGTTATTTTACAGCCTATGAGTTTAGGAACAAAAAAACGATGTAAAACCATCTATAAAGGAACACAAAATGGACATAGACAAAGATTTATTTAAAGAAAACAAAGAAAGCTATGGTACTGAATATCACGCCCATTATTTGGAAATTTACAAGCTGTACGTTGAGATGGCTGACAGAATCAGCAGCAGACGCCAAACGGCAAACTCCTTTTTTCTAACCATTAACACGGCCATTATTGCTGTGCTGGGTTACGTGCAATTTGGCGTTTATCTCGGGGCAAAATTAGGCATCGACCAAGCCCAAACAAATGATTTTTACTTTATTATTAGTGTATTAGGTATGATTCTTTGCATAGTTTGGTACAGACTAGTTAAATCCTATGGACAACTCAACACAGCCAAATTTAAAGTTATTCATCACATCGAACAACATTTACCTTTAGCGCCTTATGATGCCGAATGGGAAGCTGTAGAAAGAGGAAAAAATTCAAAACTGTTTAAACCTTTCACCCATGTTGAAACTACTATTCCATGGGTATTTTTTATACTCAATATAGCTGTCTTTCTGAAGGTGAGTTTGGGTTATTTTACCTAGATTTTCCCCTCCTACAATAAGGAGAGGTAGGTCAGGGGGGGGGATTTGAGAACTTGCTAAGTCAGCTCGTAGGTTGGACTGAACAACAGACATTATACCGATGTTTCAGGTTGTGAAATCAGAATCGTGATGACGCTATCGCTTATCCGCCTTACGAGTTAATACCATTTTCTCGTGATGATGCACTTCAAGTAGGGTGGGCAAACATCTTTTTGTTTGCCCACCATTAAATTTACCACCTATGCATGGTTTGATTTCAACATTTTGGAGGGCAACAAAAAACTGGCCTCATAGGCATCAATTTAAGAAATTCCTTGTCTGATTGGATTCAAACTGGTTAATATTTAGAGTAACAATAACGGATGAATCGAATGCCTGTTTTTCATGA
>JADGDF010000242.1 GCA_016745055.1 Thiotrichaceae bacterium
TGGTGGATATACCGAAGCCCCTTTTGCCAAAGAAGTAAAACATAAACTCCAAGCAACAGTGGAAGTCGTCAAACGTAGTGAACTGCACACCTTTAAAGTTTTGCCCAAGCGATGGATTGTTGAAAGGTCTTTTGCTTGGTTAGATAAGTGTCGAAGACTTTGGAAAAACTGCGAAAGAAACCTCAATTCTAGTCTACAATTCGTTATGCTAGCTTTTTTGGCTATCATTCTAAAAAAACTTTAAACAGGTTCTTAGAGCGACTCAATTCTCAGCGAGACGCTAGTTTGCCCCGACACGTTCGGTCTCCATACAGCAACTGCGTACTCCGTTGTACTACGCTACTCTGTTAGCCTTCCACCTGACTTAACGCTGGGGTCGTTGTCAAAAATAGAAAAAAACGCACGCAAGGATTATCGCCCTTACGTTCTGTTTTACTCGTTACCAAGCTTCAGCTTGGTAACGAGTAAATACCTTATCAGAATAATGGTGATGATAGTCTATTATCACCATATTCTTTAATTTATAGCATCTAGGTATGTATTTGTTATAGCATTAACTCTTCCGTATATGCTTCAATAATAGCCTCTTTTATACTATAGCCTGCCTCACCAATATCAGTTTTTTTACCTACAAGATGTATTTGACCTGAAACCCAAATAGGGGCAAATACATTGTCTGGCTCTATACCATAGCCATCTGCTGTCGTGACCAAAATTGTTTGATTGATAGGTGGTGGAGGCACATGAATGCAAGCACCAAAATAAGGTACAAATAAAAATTCGATAATTTTCCCGTTTTTACGATTTAAAGGGGCAATAAACCCAGGGAGTTTAATCCATTGTTGATTAATTTTCGCATTTAAAGGCGCATTGTTCATTTCTTCCATAAATTGTTGGTAGATGATTTCTATTTTAGGATCATTGTCTTCTAATTGTGCAGTTTGTTCTTCATATTTTTCCATAAGCACTTCAGAAGAATATGCTTCTGGAATTAAATCGTCCCAGTCAATTTCTCTAGGAACTTCAATTTGTAACTCTTCTGCTGTGAGCGTGTTTTGTTCACTTTCTCCACAAGCAATCAGGAATACGCATAAAAGTACTATATTAATTTTTTTCATAGATCATTTAAATTTTTATCATTAAACCATCTTGCAGTGAACGTTTATAAGCAATCAATCCTGGGATTAAACTTAATAATATGCTCAACAAAACTGCCACCATCAATATCAAAATTTGCTGTCCATCAAGTAAACTGATACCCAAATGTATACCATAAGTTTCAGCAATGAAAGGCTGTAGCACATATTGCATACCATATAGCAGTACAACGCCTAACAAACAGCTACCAGCAACGACAAACACACTTTCTAACATAAACAGCATAATCACATGATAGGCATGGGCACCCACGGCTCTCAATACGGCCATTTCGCGCCGACGTTCATTTAATGTGGTTAAGAGGGTAGTTAATAGCCCAATTAAGCCTGTAATTAATACCAGTGCAGATACGATCATTAATACCTGTTCAAACTGGCCAATGCTTTGCCATAAACGTGCTAAAGTGACACCTGGCATAATTGCTAACAAGGATTCATCATGATATTCGTTGATTTTTCGTTGGAGATGGAAGGTATCAATTTTATTTTTTAAGCCTAACATAAATGCAGTAATACTTTTCGGTTTTAAACCCATTTGGCTAGCTTTTTCAGCAGAAATTCTTAAAGGTGAACGTGTTCCCGATTGCCAGTCGATATGAATGGCCTCTATGCCTTGCAATGAGACGAATACAGTGCGATCAACGGGTGTACCCGTTTTTTTCAAAATACCTACAATGCTAAAAGGTTTATCATCATGTTGAGCGTGTTTAGTTGCTACAATACCATGGGTAAGAATGATCTTATCATTTAGCTGATAATTTAGTTTCTGCGCAACATCATAACCTATTACCGTATCATAAATATCAACAAAGGGTGAACCTTGCTTGATATGTAAAGCACGGTCGTTAGCATACCGATAATAGTGAAAATAATCGCTGTTTGTTCCCATCACACGAAAACCTTGATGAGAATCACCTAAAGAAATGGGCACAGTCCATTTGACTTCTCTCATTGTGCTAATCGCTTGGTATGCCATATAAGATACATTATTGGTGGCATCACCAATATGGAAAATACTGTACAGCAATAAATTTACCGGGCCACTACGTGCGCCTATAATTAAATCGGTTTGTGAAATGGTATTGATAAATGTGTTTTTAGTTTCTTTACGAATCGTATCTACACCTAGCAACAGTAAGATGCTAATTGCGATAGAGATCATGGCTAGCGATAAACTGATTTTACGATTCCAAGCACTTTTTGCAGCTATTTTTAATAATGTCATACAGTGGCAACCAAGTTAATATCAGACAATTCAATCACGCGAGAGAAATATTGGGCAATATAAATATCATGGCTGACAAACACCAGTGTGCTATTTTGTTTGTCTGCTTCTAAAAATAGTAGTTCTAAGAAACGTTGACGGTTATCTGCATCCAACGCTGAGGTAGGTTCATCTGCAATGATAATATTAGGTTGCCCAATTAATGCACGTGCGACCGCTACTCGTTGTTGTTGGCCCACACTTAATATGTTTACTGGTTTGTGAAAAAGAATTTCAGGAATTTGCAATTCGCCCAATAAGCGCATAGCCGTTTTCTCAACATCATCTGCCAAACGGCGACGTTGTTGAGAAAACCAGCAGGGCAGTTGAACATTTTCTAACAAAGATAAATAGGGTAATAAATTAAATTGCTGAAAAATAATCCCTAAATAATCCACACGAAATTGGTCGCGTTGCTTACTGGATAACTGTAGTAATGTCTGATCCAACACTTGGATGTTACCAGCATCAGGCAGCGTGATTCCCATGATGATATTCAACAAAGTTGTTTTACCGCTACCACTGTTACCTTGAATAAACAAATGTTCACCTTGATAAATACGCAAATCCGGAATGCTTAACACATCCTGATTTTGTTTTGCATAGCGAAAACGCACGTCGCGTAATTGAATAACGGGTGTATTCATGAAATCTTACTGCTCAAAATCAATATAAGTATCTTCCTGGGTTAATTTTGTTGCTGATTGTCCTTGCTCACTGACCCATTGAACTTTGAGTGTTTCAACTCGAGGAAAATGCTTAAATAGTCCTTGAACGTCAAGACTAGTAAACTGTTGTGACTGCTGACATTGATAAAGATAGGAAGCCGAAATATCACTGTGTTCTTCGTCATGATGTTCTAACTCTGTTGAATTTGTCATTGCAAAAGGGTTATCAATTGTGGCGGTCTTTAACACACAATTTGCAGCATTGGGAAAGCCAAACAAAGTATCTGATTGTTTTAACTGTGATAAGCTGGTTACTAGTTGCCGCTGTTGTGCATCTGTTTTAGGCTGGTGTTCAAATCCCAAAATATTATCTGCTGGGCTATGTAGTTCAATGACCACTTCTTGGCCTGACCAAGCAATATTTAAATCCGCTACACCGTGCTGATGGGCTGATTCAGCCCATGTTAAACCTGGTACGGTAACCAATGCAAAAACAATCGTTTTTTTATACATATGAATATCCCTAATTTATTGTAAATGTTGGCAATCAGAACAAATACCATACAATTCTAACTGTTGACGTTGTAATTTAAAGCCGGTGGATACAATATTGGCTTCTAGTTCGGATACCAGTGATTTACCAATACCCACTTCTTCAACTTGATGACAGGTATTACAAATCAAAAACTGAGGTATTTCGTGCACATGACTACAAGTGATATGTGAACAAACCAGGTATTTATTGCTACTTAAAAGTTTGTGAATCAATTGTGCCTGGATTAAAAAATTCAACATACGATAGATCGATACCACCGATATACTTTCTTGAAAATAAATTTGATAGCTTGCCATAATATCGTAGGCAGATAATGGCTTATTCTCATCTAACATCAGTTGCAATACGTTACTACGTTTGGAGGTGAGACGTAAGTTTTTCTGTTGGCAGCGCTGCTGAACAAGTTGCAAAATTTGCTGAGTATTTTTATCTAACATGAATTACTCTATTTGAAGAACACTAAACTTAAATGCCGATTCCACAGATTCGCAATCATTAACAAGTTTACACTGATGATCGTTAATAAAGTTTAAAAATTATGTTACAACATTACATTATAAAGTGCAAACATAAATTCAACAATAGACCTCTTGCGAAATAACTTGTTAACAAGCTTAAATAATTAGTTTATATATATAGCAGCAATAAGGTTAAACCGTAGAGCAAAATGCTTACGACGATTTCGGTAACGAAGCGCAAGCATTTTGAAAATTTTAAGAGCTCGTATTA
>JADGDF010000243.1 GCA_016745055.1 Thiotrichaceae bacterium
CAGGCATTCGATTCATCCGTTATTGTTACTCTAAATATTAACCAGTTTGAATCCAATCAGACAAGGAATTTCTTAAATTGATGCCTATGGGGTAGAACGTAGTGAAACCCACCAAAATTAAATTTTACCGTTTTCAAGAGGTTATAAAAAGTTGAATATCGCGCTAATTAAGTATCAAATTCATGTTTAATAGGAGAATCAAACATTGTAAAGCGTGAACGCACGTCCTGGGTGTCATTAAGCGCAAAGCCTTCATATTCTACCCACGCATGGGCTTCAAAATTTTTCGTATTCCTGCGTACTCCAATTCGCAATTCACTATTAATGCCTTGGCGATGCAATAATCCCCATAACACCAAGGATTTTGGTAAACATTTAGCCCATTGACAGTGTATTGCAGCCAACTGCACTATCTGAACGGTTTTCTTAATTTTGAAGATGCGCTCACTTTTGTAAAGCGAGATTTTTGGAGCCGGTAGCAACCATAATAAAACTATTTGCGTGTGCTTAACCTTCCAGAACTTCAGAAATAAAGTGACTAAAAGCAACAAAATAAATGCTTGCAATAATAACCACTGTGAATGTCCGCCCAGTTTCCAAAAACGGTATAACTTATGCGCTATTAACTTCAACCAATCCATGCTTTAACAACTCTTCAATGAGCTTTTCTACATCTTGCTGTAACCGTTCTGGTTCTATGTCATACTCAGCAAATAAAGTATCAATAGCCGTTTGGATGGAATCTTTCTCTATCAAGACTTGACATATCCGAGTTCCAATATCATCTAAGCTAAAATACTTTTCAGTTTGGAGATTAAGTACAATGGATTCTCCCTCCAAATTTTGAACCAATGCATTTTGTGCTGCGGATACTTTCTGATTTAATGGTAACATTTTTTAATCTATGCAGTCTCTAATTGAAAGGATAGTTTTATATACAGATTATTTTAAATTAAACTTAATGTTTAAGCTGTAATTAGTTGTGTAAATTTTTAAGGTTAAACTGATGACCTCCTTATAAAAACTTTAACAAAACCATAATATATTTTCAACATTTTTGGATAATGAAAAAATTACTAATGAATAAAAGCAAAGATAATGCTGGTAATTAAAGGCATTGATCATCCTCTGCGGAGGTTGGGTGTCTATCCTTAATTTAAAAGGCAACTGGTAATGATTTTAAACCATGCCCAATAAAACTATCTTCCCATTCTAAAGCGTCTGTTGTTAAGGATAAGCTTGGCAAACGGTGTACTAGTGTACTTACAGCAATTTCTGCCACTAATTTAGCCAAGTGCCTTCCAATACAGATATGAATTCCTTGTCCAAAAGAAAGATGGAGATTGGGTTCACGTCTAATGTCAAATTTGTCAGGGTCGGGAAACTGGGCTGGATCTCTATTAGCAGCGCCTATAATACAATTGATAGTTTCACCTTTACAAATAGTTTGATTTGAAAGCGAAATATCAGAGAGCGCGATACGCGACATAGTCTGTGCCGGACTATCATAGCGTAAAACTTCAGAAATAGTCATTTCTATCAGAGTGGAATCGGCTTGTAGTAGCTGTAACTGTTCTGGATGATTCAGTAAAGTTAGAATGCTGATGCCAATTAAATGGCTAGTCGTAACATGTCCGGCAAAAAACATTAGAATACAATTTGCCACAAGTTCATCTTCACTCAATTGGTCTCCAATTTCTGCCTTAATGAATGTACTAATGAGGTTGTCTTGTAATTCTGAATCATTGCGGCATTTAACAATCCGATTGCGGAAGTATTCAGCTAAACCAGCAATTGCTAGCAAACCTTGCTCATTGGCCATCGGGGTTATATCTAAATCAGTTACCAAAGATAAGTTCTTCGTCCACTGTTTGAAGCTGGGATGCCATTCTTGTGGTGGAATACCCAAAAATATATTGCAGTTTAAATCAAGGGTGAGCGGATAAGCAAAATCGTTAATAATATCCATTTTACTCTGCTCTTTAATTTGCTCAATGAGCGTGTTAGCCTTTGCCTGAATATGCGTTTGTAATGCTTGAATTCGCGCTTGTGTGAAGTGATTACGTAATATACGACGAAGCCTAGTATGATCTGGAGGGTTTCTCAATAATAACCATAACTTCATCAATCTTTGACTTTCATCCCGCACAGACAATAAGCGGTTAATGGGTGCTTGGTTTGCAACAACCGTTTCTTGTTTTTCCTGTTCTGATTCTGAACGACCAAAGTGCCGATTGTTTAGCACTTCAATAATATCAGCGTAGCGTGTCAGCACCCAATCTTTTCGTTCAGGGCGATAGTGGAGAGGATCGTGAGTCCGCAAGTAATGATAAGTGGGATAAGGGTTGGCACGAAATTCTGCTGAGCGCGGGTTAAAGGGTAACGGCATTGTTTTTTGAGTCATCTGTTGTTACACCTCAAGTTGCAATAATATCAATGAGGGGAAATGAGTGTCCCCAGCTAATTGGCGATGACAATGCTGCATCAATAAGTCTATGAAGACTTTCTAGTTGACCAGGCGGTTGGTGCTTCCCATAAACGCGATCCAGATTTTTTTTCCACAAAGCGAAGGTTCGCAGTGAGTAAAATCGCCGGTTTTGTATCGATTGAATTTTCCAACCAGCAGTTTCCACAGCATGAATTAGTTCAGACACGGTACAAAATACCATAGAACCACCAAATGTTATACGATCTCCCGAAAAATCGTCTGCTACACAATTTTCTGATAAAATTAAACGAGAGGCACTGGAACGTAGACGGTGCAACAGTTGGGTTTTGTTGCGAATATGGGAAATCATTTCTAGGGAGAATATAACATCATAATCGTTGGGTAATTCATTTTGTTCTTGTTCCAAGTCTTGCTGCCATACATTTAAGCCCAAATGCTGGCAATATTCTATTTGTGCTGTACTTAATGTGATTCCAGTTACCAAACAATCCTGTTCTTCTATTAACATTTTGGCTGGACCTCCCCAACCACAGCCAATATCTAAAATCCGCGAACCCAGCGTAATATGAGGATAAAAGTTCCTAACCGTTTGCTTTAAACCTGTTTCTAAATCTTCAGAACCGTGAAAATATCCAAAATGGTAATGTAAATCTTTGCCAATAATTTGTTTCCATTTATCAACAGATTCATTAGAATAAAATCTATCTAAATCAAACTTTGCCTTTTCGTTCATTGTTTGCTTTTTACTCGTTGGTTGAATCAGAATTTGCGGAGTTTTTTCAGATTTTCGTAGGGGAAAATTTGTGTGTTCGTTCTAAAATAGTTAACAAGGACTGACACAACGGCCCAGCGTGATTCGTGCGGCGCTAGAGTTGAGTGCATTTCTAAAGTTCATGATAAGAATACAGGCTAGGTCAGATTAATTTCCTTTTGAGGCAATCACATCAGTATCAAAATACTTCCATCCTCAGCAAAAGCAGTAATTGTCGCATAACTATTGATAAGTACTTGAGTAATATAAGATGTGGTATAATTTCCAACTCGAAGATAAATCAACTTTGGCGGATGTCCCCATAGCAAACTTTTCTGATGAAAATCAGAGTCCTTTGACACTATGAGATAACCCTTTGACTTAGCAAACTCCCAAATCGCATCATCATCAGCTTGCTCGAAACTAAAATCCTTTACATGTGCAGCACTGCTATAAATATGGCAAATCCGAGCAACTATTCTTTGAGAAATATTCTTATCCAGAAGTAACTTTTTCATGCTAAAACATCTACCAATCCTATTTGATTATCTGTTGTAATGGGTGCTACAAATAATTTTCTTTCACGATCTGCAGCAAAGGCTAAACATGCTTTAATATCATTCTGTGTCAATTCGGGAAAATCTTCTACTATTTCACCCATTGTCATCCCACCTGCCAAATATTCTAGTATGTCGTAAACGGTTATTCGTAGACCACGAATACAGGGCTTTCCACCTCTTTTATTGGGTTCTATTGTAATAATATCAGTATAATTCATTCTGAAATACCTCTCTGCGCCATAGCGTATCGTTTTTTGACAGTTCCCAAGATTAGAGTGTTGCAACAACGGACAAAAATACCTGACTATTTCTTAGGAGCTACCAATGATAAGAACAAACTATATTAACAAAAATTACTTATAGTTTCTAAGTTTGCGCATCTAGCAGGAGAAAGCATGGAGGATGTTAAAAAAATCGTTTGTGAATTTATGCTTTGAGGAAAGGTTAGTTTGCTTAAGAGCCTTTCTTATGAACAGTCCCTGTAATGCTAGTCAAATCTTCCAAAATAGCATCACATATTTGAGGCAAAGCCTCCAAACTATCGCTACGATTCACTTTTCGCACTGGCACGCTCATCACCACGTGACTCATA